>JBPCSC010000280.1:0-20175 GCA_051007495.1 Methylococcaceae bacterium
CAGGAAGGGCTGCCGGAATACCCCATTTTTCTTCTTTGGCATGGGCTTTAACATCAGCAACCACGTCATCACGCAATTCTTTTCTAACTTCCTGTCTGATTTCGTCCTTAACAAAATCGGGTATATACGTTACACGCACAGGATCATGTGTAGACTTGCTTTTTCCCTGCGTTTTCAAAGAAGAAGATACTTCCTGTTTTTCCAGTTCAACCTGTCGTTTTGCTTCTTCACCGGCTTTGGTTTCAGCATCTCGAACCATGGCATCAGCCTTGTTTTTATCGATAATGCCTTGCTGTACCAGTATATCGATCAGATTAACCGTGGTGTTTTTAAGCTTAAGCAGTTCTTCTCTTTCCCCGGCCTGTGCAGTTGCGGCTAAGCCACAGGCGAGTAGAAGTACCAGGTTTTTTTTATCAAGGTTCATTATTGTCCTCAGGGAGTAATATCTGTCTGGATTCAAAATAAGATCAGGAGCGAATTCTAATTTTAACCGGTTGCGGCATAGTGTCGGGCGGTGCCTTGAACGTCAGCCTTAACAAGGCTAGAGCACTTTTTAACGCATCGTCCACATCAGCATGACCACTGCTGCCGGATAACTCGGCTCGAGTAACTCGTCCATCGGGAGCTATCCACAAACTGGCTACAGCAGAAAACTTTTGACTCTTTATCTTATCGTTCAAATTCCGTTGTAAAGATTCTGATATCTGACGTTGAATCTGCTGACCATAATAGACAATGGCATTTCCACCACCACCTACCAAACCTCTTCCTCCTTTTTTGCCTACCAGACCAAAGGAATCAGAACCTGCACCACCTTGTGCATCTACACCCAAATTATCACCCGGTGGTGGTTCCTCAGCCTGATCAGGTTCAGGCTCTGGTTCATCAGGCGTTTCTATTTTTTCTTCCTTTATTTCAGGTTCAGGGGGTTTCTGCTCCGGTGGGGGTGGTGGGGGTGGCGGGGGTGGTTGCAACACAGTAACTTGCTGAATTTGTTTCTTGGTAGAAATTGGTTTCTGGAATATATCCCGGAACAGATATATTCCCAGCACAACCAACAGAACCAACCCAATTCCAATGATAACCGGCAGGTATCTCAGGTAGGATTTTTTAGACATTGTCTTTATTTGACCAGTTTCTGCGTAACCAGTACTAATTGACTGATTTCAAGACGTGTCACCACGTCAAGAACTTCCATCACCTTTTCGTATTGTATGGCAGCATCCGCTTTCAAAACTACCGGTAAATCAGGAGTGGCCGCTTTATATTGAGCCAGCCTGGTTTCCAACTCCTGAACCGTTACCGGATAAGTATCCAGATAAATAGTTCCGTCCTGGGTAATAGATACAGCTTTGGTTTTGGGCTTGGATAAAGACGGTGTAGAACTCGTTTTAGGCAGATTAACCGTAATACCCTGTACTGTGGCTGTAGTCATGATGATAAAGATGAGCAACAACACATACGCCACGTCCAGCATGGGGGTAATGTTGATGTCATCGTATACTTTCTCTTCTGATTCAACTTTCATGACTTACATATTCCTCTGACGGTCAGCAATCTTTTCGGTTACCATGGCCATAAACTCATCCGTAAATACACGCATATCCGCGACTATGTCCTTGATCTGAGTCAGCAGGTAGTTGTAGGCAAACAAGGCTGGAATAGCCACGGCCAGACCGGCAACTGTGGCCAGCAGTGCGGCAGCAATACCCGGGGCGATGGCGTTGATATTAACGTCACCCGTTGCAGCGATAACAGCGAAGGTAATCATAACCCCGACTACAGTACCCAGGAGACCAAGAAAAGGCCCACCTGCAATAGCGATGGTTAAAAGCACCATGTTGCTATTCAGCCGCTGGCCTTCACGAACAACCACTGAATCAAGCTTGACTCTAAGTACATCCAGAGCTTCAGGAGACATACCCCTGCTGGCAGCACCATTCCCCATGCGCTTTTTAACTTCCCTTATTCCTGCGTGATAAATCTTGTAGATCGGAGAACTCTGGAAGTGATCATGGCTACCCATCATGGCGGTCAAAAACTCGGAATCACCCAGTTCTTTTTCTTCAGCCGTTTCTTCCTGATCCAAAGAAGTGGGATCGGTATCGGGCCCCATGGCATCGTACTGTTCCATAAACGCCTTATTATCTTTCTTGACGCGGCTGATCACCATGGCTTTAGTGATCATTACGATCAATGCCACAACAAACATAATACCGGTCAATCCGATAACTACCCATCCGTCAATAGTCACGTTTTGAATGATGACAACAAATGAATTAACTCCACCGCCACCGCCTTGTTTTCCTTCATCAGCACCCACATTCACTACATTGAAATCAGGGCTTTGGCTGCGGGCAATCAGTTTGTACCAGTCAGGATCGCGGGATGCATTGGATACCAGAACTTCATCCAGTACACCGTTGAAGTAACCCCCTTTGGCTTCATCTCCACCAAATGTCAATCTTGGGTTCATGGCTGTCACTGTTGCATTAACAGTCCCTGCCAGATTTCCATCCACATATAAGTCAAGCTTGCCCCCACCTACAACTACGCTAACGTTATGCCACTGCCCCAAGACGGGTATGGTGTAAGCAGGCGTTTCAGCAGATTTATCCCCTACGTAGCGGGCAACAAGATTTGAATTACGGGCAATCAACTCCAGGGATTTATTCCCATCGACTGCTCGAAAAACATAAGATTCAGTGGCTGGCTGATCCAGCTTAACCCATGCGGAGAAACTATAACCCTTGACAGGATCCAGTTGTAAAGAAGGGGAAACCGGTACTTCTATAAGACTCGAACCGGAAAATTTCGCAGCAGCACCAATCCAGCCTGCCGGTTCTACCGTAGCAGTAGACTTGTTGGCGTTATTCGCGTAGGCGGTAGCATCTACTGGTTGTGGGTTTTGTTCTTCGAAATGAAACACCAGGGCCTGATTGACATCATAAACACCCTTACTGTCTGAAGCATCCTGAGCCTCATCATTATTGTAGTACATCCACAGGGTATCACTATCCACACCGCTGCGTATTTTAGGTGCTTTAACCCATATCAATGCCATTTCATTGACTGGATCAAACTTTTCAACATGATACTTAAGTGGAGTTTTATCGTCCGCCATCATGCGGATATCTTTGCCACCCTCGTGCACTTCCGTAAAGTAACTGAAGTTTCCGGTGTGTAAACGCAACAGTAACGGGAATTCAGCTACGCCACCTTTAAGGTCAGCACCTGTAACGCCACCGTCCAGGGTCATTTGTTTACGCGAAGCCCAGTCGTCATTCCACCATGAGAATGCCAGTCCGGGAATGGCAAAAAGCACTAGTAATAAGAGGTATTTAGGGAATTTCATGTTAGGAATTTCTTTATGGTTTAAGCGAATTTTTTCTCTTGCAAAAAAGTACACCATCCTGACACCCGAAATCGTACGCACTATCCGGGATAAACAAAATGGTGACGACTTGAAAAGTGTTAGTATGTTTCCAAAATGTTTCAGCTTGGTTAAGCAGAAACATTCATCATAACGAAGCGGCTCATTCCCTGACCCAATCAACCTGATCCCAGATCGATTCAACCCAGTTTTTTTCGATTGCTCTTACACCTCCAAGCAACCATTCAGACACCATCGACGCTACATCAGGATAGTAAACGCGAATGCTGGGACACTTTTCCAGCCAGTTCTGGACGACATCCCTATCCAGATCCTGCATCACCTGGCCTAATCGCAACACTTCCATAGCTTTAGCGTTAGACAGTTGTTCCATCTGCCTTTGTAAAGGCTTTACAAGTAATTTTTTGCCCCAATTCAAGGCTTCGCTGGTCAATTCAAAACCCGAATTACAAATGACACCACCCGATTCAGCGAAATCTTCCTGAAACCCTTTACGTGATAATGATTTCACCTGTATGTGATCCGGCACGGGGTTTTTGGTATCAAAGTGCATAGGACTATAAACACAAAATTCATATTCACTAAACGGCTTTAGCAAATCGACAACCTGATACACGTCTTCAAATGGAAGATAAACTATTATTCTGTTTTCTGATGCCTTGGGCGGATCAAATACAGTTTCTATGATGGGAGGTAAAATCGGGTGGTTGAAGTGATGCCAGTGTACCCCTAAACCCACAGTGACCGGTGCAAAGCGTTTCAACACCTGTACACCCATCAGGGTTACTCCATCTTTAGGTACGTCATAACCAAACGCATACTGATGACCTATGCCGATGGTCTTAATGCCTTGTCGAATTGCTGCCCAGGAGGTTATCGGTTCGAAATCACTAATAACCACATCAAACTCACGCAAATCCAGGGTTGATACGTCCTGTATGAAGGCAGGTATATTGGTTTTTTTTGCCGTTCTTAAATAACGAACATGTCCTTCCTGGGTTTCAAACGTCAAACCTGAACACCACCGATAATCACCAAAGACTTCCATTTCAAACAGTTTGTTTTGCTCCCGCCCGGTAAACTGATAGGTGACATCCATACCCATCTCATTCAGCTTAGTGGCCAAGGCTCTCGCCCGGGTTATATGGCCATTACCAGTGGCCTGTACACCATAAAATATTTTCACTGTCGGATTACTTCTGAAGAATTGCTGCCGTAGACCCACCATAGACCTTGCTTATGTGTGGTATCTCATCAAGGGTACTTAGGTAGTTCCCCGCACCCTTGTGTGAAGATTAGCATAAACGGCCTACATCGTGAGACACTTCAGGCAGATTCTTCCGCAAAAACCGGATTTTGCACACCTGCAGCCATGTTCTCCAGCAGCCTGGCACTGTCATCAACCCAGTGAACCACAGACAAAGCACCGTAGGCATCCTCTGTCAGAGCGGTGCAGCTTTCAACCCAGTCACCGCTATTCCCATAAGTGATACCGTGTTCGTCAGTTCTGACGATCGCATGATGGATATGGCCACAAATGACTCCGTCCAAACCCCGTTCACGGGCTTCTTTCAGTAAGGTTTCCTCAAAACCATAAATGAAATTAACGGCATTTTTCACTTTATGTTTGATGTAGGCCGACATGGACCAGTAAGGAAAACCCAACAAACGACGGCCTTGATTAAACCAACGATTGACTTCTATAAGGAAATCGTATGCACCGCTACCCAGTACGGCCAGCCATTTGTTGGTGCACACCACGCCATCAAATTCATCGCCATGAAGCACCAGGTATTTTTTACCATCTGCCGCTTCGTGTACTGCACGCTCACTGACCTGTATACCATTAAACACTGTGCCGATATATCCACGGAACAACTCATCATGATTGCCGGGAATGTAAATAACCTCAACACCTCTTGCGGCCATACTTATGAGATACTGGATAATCTCATTGTGCATCCTGGGCCAGAAAAAACCACCTTTAAGCTTCCATATATCAATAATATCCCCAACCAGGTAGATACGGTCACAATGTACGTGTTTCAGGAAATCAAGTAAATACTCAGCCTTACAACCACGCGTGCCTAAATGCACGTCTGAAATCCAGATAGTCCGATATTCAATCTTCATCAAAATAAACCCCAAAAAAGCAAAATAATAGATGCTTATTTTAGAAATTTTGCATGAAGCTCCGGTTATGAGGTGATTAAAGTTAGGTTACTCGAATCCCTGATGGGCTACTATTATCCGCAACCCGCTTTACCTTCTTTCACATCGGCGATACTGCAATCACCAAATCCTACCACTTCAATATCCAGTGAATTCAGGATGGGAGTCTTGTTAGTGGCCGATTGCGCTGCCTGTGATTTATCGTTATTGGCCGCGACCGATTGTTGTGCCGATTGGGCCGCACTTGCTGCGGCTGCAGCAGCCCCTGCGGCACCGACGGGAATACTGACTGAAGTCGTGGGAACACCCACTGAACTGCCGCCTACATCAATATTACTGGCACCAATTACTGCGTTGGCTGCAATAATAATGTTGTTTCCTCCAATTCCGGCTTCTCCAGCATCAACGACGCCTCGCGGGGCCGCCAATATCACGTTGCCTGGCGATATTGCAGGATTGCTTGAAGCAGTACGGATACCCGATCCAGATACTGCTGGGGGATAAATGATTTGCAAATTACCCTGTTCGTCAAAACTGACTAATGGAGGCGGTACTGCCAAGGCTGCTTTCGCACCACGACCGGCGTCGATGTCACCATTGGAAGACCAGATGGCTATATCACCACCACCCATGGCAAACACACGAGACTGGTTGACCTGAAAATCTCCATTGACAAAGGCATTAAGCTGGCCTTTCCCTTGTACCACCAAACCCAGATCACTCGCCGATTTCGATCCTGAGAATGAAACCGCCAAACCTGCGTTAACATACCCACCCGGTGTCAGAATGTTTATATCGCCTCCATCCACTGTTTTAATGGTACTGAAAAACAGCTTCAGATCGCCCTGGTATTTACCCGTAGCAGAAGCCGCATCCTGTCCAGGGAATAGAGAATCAATGGCGGCAAATCCGGAATCGTAATCACTTTTAATCCCGGATAAAGCGGCGGCAGTCGCTGATTTCTTGAGTTGTTCGAAGAATACCCAGATCAGAACTTCCCTCTTTTCCTTATCCGTAAATAACTCGTAGGTGTTTAGTGCATCGGTATCTGTAAGGTCTGGATTATTTGAGCGTTTACGGAAATATTCCACGAGTACCGGACGATTATTGTCAGAGGCTGGATCGTATGTTTTGGCAAATCCGGAGAAATCCATGGGGGTCTTCAAACCCGAGATGACAGTCACCGAAGCCCCGTCCTCAGACAATGCGGTATTAAAGGTATTACCGATAGTCAGTATGCCTTTGGAGGCACCCAGGTCAATACTCCCACCCGCCATAATCCATAATTGACCCGGACCTGATAACTGTACTTGTCGGGTCAGGTTAATCAGGTTACCCTGAGCATTTCGTGGAGATGTAAATATGAAGTTACCGCCCAATTCCATGCTGGAAATGGCATAGTCCGAATGCTGTATATTGAAACTGGCGTCTCTTATATCTCCACCTGCGGTCGCACTGACGGGTTGGGCCAAAGTGAACAACAATGGATCTACCGGAAGTATGCCACCCGTTCGGGCGTACAACTGAACCGAATCTGATGTTCCTTTATAAAGCGGTACACGGGCATGGGTGAGGTCTGCTCTGCCAAAAGGATCCAGTCTCTGCGCCGCATCATCGAAATTACTGGCCGCCGGATAATCAGGTTTAGGCAATAATTCTGGATCTGCATCTGACTGGGTGATGTTGACATTGGAACCGGTATTACCCGTCAATATGCTGCCATCCGCCAGGAAAGACATGCTGCCTTTATTTGATGGGTATGTCACCAAAGAAGCATCAAGACTGATATTACCTTGCAAGGCAGTCGCATTTACCGATGCAGGATAAACCTGCAATGCACTTTGGGTGGTAGAGTTGAAGCTGAGTTGTCCGTCTATCGGTCTAAGGGAATTGATATTACCCAATAAACCGATGTAATCATTTTGCAGGGTTATATCACCAGACAGGGAAGTTAGTTTCACTCCACTGTCGGCAGTATACGTGAAGAAGAAGTTGTTACTGTCGGGTGTTTTCACTACAGTCGGATTGAGTGACCCGGCCAATACTAATTCCGATCCTGCACTCAGGTTGAACTGGCTATCACCCAGGGCTAATAATGAACCCCTACCATTCATGGCATCAGAAGCCTTGATCGAACCACGCGCCGATATGTCACCTGTTCCACGCGCCACATAATAGGTTCCACCCAGGATATCCCCACCGGCATCCAGTACCAGATTACCACCGGCAGATTGTTCAGTCACATTGGTGTTGTAATTGGTGTCGTCCGGTACAGAAGGTTTGGTGGGTTCACCGGTTTGTTTGCCGGTTACCGGCAACATGACGGACAGATCACGAATATCACCTAAAGCAGTAATAGTGACATCTCCCCCGCCCAGAGCCCCGATATTCTGCGCGAAAACACCTTGACTCAAACCTGATCCGTCATTCATTAGATCGGGACGACCCAGCGAAATAGCCCATGCTGTCGGGGTTTCACCGGTGTGATCCGGTTTTCGACTCCAATCACCCGTGCGAGTTAACCAGCCATCAAAAAACTGACCTGTAACCGCACCCTGAATATCGCGCCCGGCATCAATCTTTATATTGCCGCCATCTACCGGATATTCACCATAGAAGCTATAGGCCACGAAGGCATTTTTGAGTGATCCGTAGCGATCCGTATCGGTGGGACGACCGGCGGTATACAGTACTGAATCGGCATTACCGAGAATAAAATCACGCCCGGTTTCAACCGTAATATCACCCGTTCCGGTTCTGACCATAGTCTCATTGGCTATGGTTAAATCTCGCCCGGATATTAAACGATACCCCCATGACAACCCAGGCTGTATCATGTCTTTTACGGCTAATGTAGCACCTGCTCCCAGTAAGCCGGAAAGATCAATCCCTTGTTCATCATAGGTTTTGAATCCGTCACTCAGGTGGCCATTGATGGACAAATCGCCTCCTGCTATCAGACTCAGTACCCCAGGTCTTCCGTCATAACGCCATTGCAGCAAATCCCAACCATCTGATCCCAGTGCCAGATCATTCCTGGCCTGTATTTCCAGGCCCGGACGCAAACCGCCCGGCAGGTTAATCTGTTTTTCTATGGAAGTGGCTTGCGTCATGAAGGCATCGGTATCCTGTTTCCAGCCACTGATGTCACGGGTTGATATGGTTCCTTCAAATGGGTAAACCCGTACTGCCTCTAGTGTCGCATTGCTGGTTTTGCCCAACAATGCACCGGCATCACCACTGAAAGCCAATACGCCTTCACTATTACGCAATACTCTCAGGCTGGCCTGGCCATAACCACTGCCATCCTGGTTGGCCATATTAAGTTCCGCTCCGGGTTGTACTTGCATGGTACCTTTCCCATCGTGGTCACCGTCTACGGCTTCAATACGCGAGATACCCGAATGTCCGGATGTCCCCTGCACGCCCATTTGTGCTGTTTCGGCCAGTATCAAATCATCACCGGCCACTAAAGCCAGTTGGGCATCTCTTCCTGCGAGGCTAATCTGTCCTGCCACGCGGATGGAACCACTATCCGCCGTTAGATTGAAACTACGGGCCTTCACGGTTTCACCGGCATCAAGAAATAAATCTCCGGTGCGTACTCGTATATTTAATTGATCCGCAAAGCCAGAATCACTCAAGCGGGCGAGCAAGTTGCCCAGGCTCATTCCGGCGGGCATCAGTTGTGCGTCCAGAACGAAACTACCCGGAGTATTTATCCCCTGGGATTTTATTTGACCTTGCAGTGCGTAAGCCCCTGCCGGTGCAGTCACATTCAGCAAGCCACCTGTTGTTCCTGTGAGGTATAGGTTGACACCGGAATTGAGATTGACATTCCCCTGTGTCGCCACCAAATCCATACGCCCCGCATCCGTCATCAGTGTGTTATCACCAAACTGGGCTTCACGACCTGCTACGGATAAAAGACTGCCTTCACCCAGTACTAAATCTCCAGTTAATGCCGTGAGTTTAAGCGAACCGGAGGGCAGTTCGATTGCACTGGATGTATTGATGGCATCTGCCAGTATATCCAGTCGACTGCCCAGGCGATCCTGCACGGTACCCGGTATATTGGCTGATTCGGTATTGCTTAGCGAGAAATGATGACCCGTAGCATCCAGCAAGGTATCCGCAGAATACCCTGCACTAAATACCGGTGTATCCAGATAAACATCATTGGCAAAGGTATATACGCCTGCCCCACTCCCGTACATTTCCTGGCTGGCATTAATCTCTGTTTTGGCAAATCCCTGGAATCGGATATCCCCTCTCCCCCATTGAATCTGTCCTGCGTTTAGTTGCAGATCAGCCTGCCCTGTTGCGGTTGATACCACGCTCAAGCTTTCAGGGTTTTCGAAGCGTATGGTTTGGGCCGTCAGACGCGATGTTTCACCAGTGGGTGCATAACCCAGAACCGCATCAGCACGGATTACTACGTTTTGCAGTTGCAGATCTACACCCGGGTATAAATCCAGGCTGCTGCCACTATTTAATGTGAGGTTATCTACTTTTAGATCTTTCAGTATCTCGGATGAGAGCATCAAACCACCCGGCGTGCTGCCGCCAGTCAATTGGCCCAAACCGATCCGACTGGCACCCAAGGTCAACGAACCCCCATCCATCTGGATAATCCCTTGCAACTGCGTGTCTTTAGTGGAATCTGCGATGATGGATCCGCTTGCGGCGAGGGTTGCACCGGCGTCAATTTGTATGGATCCCGTGTCACCCAGTACATCAGAACGGATAAACCCGGCCTCAGTGCCGGACGAAACCTGCATGAATGCGCTGTCACCTGCCAGGCGGTATTCAACGGCTTCCTGATTCGTAATACCGGCATCGGCCCTGATTTCAGAACCCGATTGCAGGGTAATGCTGTCTTTGGCGGTCAGTATGAATTCTTTACCACTTAAGTGCGCATCCTGCCCCAGCATGACATTGGCGGCACGGGTTTTTAACTCGATGCCATCAGTGGTTGGCTCTCGTAAACCACCCAGTACGATACTGGCTACACCCAGGCGATTGAGATCATCCGCCTGTATATTCACATATCCCAATACCGGATCATTCATCTGACTGGCCGAGATAATGGCCAGATTACTGGCTTCGATATCCAGTCGGCCTCCTTTTCCACCGGTATCCGGTACCGATTGCAATATACCTTGCAAAGCCAGCGATGACCCGGCGGAAAGCCGTACGCTTCCTGCATCACGAGGCAGTAACGGCACGGGACGATCCAGTTGCGCGGCACGGTCGGTAAAGAATGAATTGGCGTAGGAATCGGTGTATTCGGCGCGGGTACGCAGTACTGCCCCGGTTTCTATCGAGAAACCACTCCAGCGTGCATCATGATAATCGGTATCGGCCGTCTTGCGATAACCGGCCACGATAGGGTCTCCACCCAGAGTTGTCAGATTCTGACCTGGTTGTATATCCTGGGTATTGGGTTCTACTGTAACCAGATAAGCCCCCGGTAACAGGGCGTAATGGGGCGGGAGCAAGGTGTATGTGCCGGCCTTGAGAGAACCCATAGCCGACAGGTAAACCTGGTCCCCCATACCTAAACCGGATACTGGATATTCCAGCGGATCATACGGCGAATACGAACTGCCCAATCCTGGAATGATGGCGTATTTCTCTTGATAGGTGAAACGACCGTCCAGGTATTTTGCATCGTTACTGTCGAGTACATCGACAGAACCCCCAGGGCCCGGTATGAATTCAAAGGCATAGAGATCACCGCTGCCGGAAGTATCTACTTTTGCACCCCGGTCTATCTGTACACTTTGCGCGCTGAGCGAGAGACTTTTAACCGGAGGGGATAATGAATCGGCCTGAGGTTGTGGTGCGTATACCAGGTTTTGTCCGGTTAGCGGATATACCCAATCAAGCCCGCCCTGGGTGCGGCCAAAAGGTACTACCGCCGATTGCATATTGTTTGATGTCAAACTGCCTGGAGCCAGCCATAAGGTATCGGTAGCGGTGAGTTTGAGTTCACCCTGGGGAACTTTAATAGTGCCGGACTGAAGTATATTGGCGGCTTCAATGCTTAATGTGCCTCCTGCCGACAGTACCAGGTCTGATGGTTCACGATCCGAAGGCTTTATGCTCAATATGCCGCTGGCATTATTGACAATCGCCACGCGGAAATCAGATAACGTGGAAGGATAAACCTGGCTGGCTTGTACGCTCAGATTACCTGCCGTCAATAATTCTCCCTGGTATTCACGCTGCAACTGGCTGCTGCGTACCCCTATCATTCTAAGGTCACCGGTACTGGCCAATTGTGTTTCACCAATACCCACCAGCACGGTCAAACCGAACAAATCCAGTTGATCGGCATTTACTGTCAACACCCCGTCTCCGGTAGTCGCCTCCTTAATGACGGAAGAACGCACGTTGGAGTCGTCGATGCGTGTCTCGGAACCCCCTAAAGCCATGTATGCCGCCGACAGGAAAGCCCTGCCCTGCCCATCTGTGGCGATGAGGTTGGGTGCATCCAGCACCAGGCTGCCGGGCAAAGATACGTCGACATTTCCACGCCACTGGATTCTGTCGGGCGTACTGAGTTTAAGCCCACTCAACCCGCTCTGTGAGAGTGACGTATCCACAAGATTGGCCTTGCCATAACGCTCGGAAGGCAACGCATCACCCGGAATTAACCCGGCCAGATCATCAGCGGGCAGGGTGTGGTCAACGAGTTCTATGGTGCTGGGAAAGGCGGTCGCCGAAGGGAACGGTGTCTGGCCCGGTGCCAGTTCAGGCGGTTCGGCGCGGGTGCGGGGATCCAGCACTATGTTCATAATGCCGCCTGCAGCCCCCTTGCCCTGGCCGCCATCCGCCTTGATTGATCCCTGCATGATGACACCGTCCGCTGCGTGGATATCAATCAGGCCACCGTTGGAAGGTATCACTGTGCCGGTTGTTGTGTTGGCACCGAGTTGCGTTTGGGCGGGCAGATCCAGTTCGGCCTGGGTTCCAGATACATCCAGGCTGGAGCCTTTGCCCATTACGATAAAACCGCGATCAGCCAGCAGTTCAATGTGGCCACCCGGCAAGACTTCACCCACACGCAAACCGGCAGGCCCGAATGTCGTTAGTGCGGTTCCGCTTGCCGAGAGGCGTGCATCGCCACTCAGCCACACGGTTTGATTGGCCATGAAGCCTGGGTCGGCGGAACCGGTCGGGGTGGTCAAATGCAAATTGATGGCACCGCCCGGTGCTTCGATCAGACCGTCTACTAAAAGGCGTGTGTCCGAGGTCAGGCTAACTGTGCCACGGGCATCGGTTCGTATCGCAGAGCCTTTTTTCATGCTTAATGCGGTCTGGTCGTTACCCAACCCAACATGCTGGGAAAGCACGATGTTTAGCTCACCGGATGGCCGTATATCCACGGGCAGGTATTCCACTTCGGTGAAGCGGGATAAGTCAGTGCCACTGGGCTGACCGGTATAATTTGCCTTCAGTATTCGGTTGGCGACCTGCACGATGATGTTGGAGCCTTCATCTATCGTGACCCCCTGTTTGTTCGACTCTACCGTGAATCGACCAAAACCACCGCGACGGAAAAACTCAGGACTCAGAATGAGTGGCTGTGGATCCGTGCCACCATCCGGGCTGGCGGGATCGTCTCCTTCACGGATGATGATTTCGCTGCTCGCCAGCCGTACAGAACCGCCGCGCCCCCCTTTGAGGGCGTAGCCTGACATCTCGCCGTCTACCTTGAGCGTAGACCCTTGCCCACCGATGTCGTTAGCCGCACTGAGCGCGATAGTACCGGCGTTACCGGGTTTTATGTTGCGGTTGGCTTGTTGCAGACCCCCACCGCTGACATCAATCCGGCTGCCGGACTGAATGTTTACGTTACCTTGAGCCGTCAGCGTGACCTGCCCGCCATCAATGTAGATAGGGGTGTTATCGGGAACCGAATTTCGACCGGGTAACTGATTGTGCCAAAGCCCGGCGGTCACGATGCTGGCCGCAGAGCCTAAAGTGATGGAGCCGTCATACGGGTTGACTCCGTCGACGGTCAGTGTGGTGGGTACTTGGGTGGCAAGACTGACCCTGCCCGAAGTGGCCGTGATTGAACCCTCGACCTGAATCTTGCCGCCCCGTATGGCCAGGGAACCGGAAGGCACGACTTCAATGTGTTCCGCACGGCCTATGTGTACATTTCCTGCGGTTTTGATGTCGGCGGTGAGTATGCCGGTACGCTGGTAGAAATCAGAAGGCAGCCGCAACGGAGTCGTTTGACCGGCATCGTCAGGGTTTAAGGGTAAGGAATCAGACTCACCCAGAACAACCGATTTGCCGCCCGTCTGGAACACCAGTGGTTGGGTGATGGTGCTGTCGGGTGCTCGCAAGCTGACCAAGTCGACGCTCAGGCTGCCGCCCTTGGCTTGCTGGGCCGGTTCCCTTTGCAACATGCCGTTGACGGCACTGCCTTGTAGATCACCATCCAGCAAGAGTGCGTTGGTTTTTATGTTGAGACTGCCGGCATCCTTACCGTCAATGTACCCCTGTTCAAAGTGGCCTTGCCCGGCCGTACCGGTTATTTGGTATTTCTGGGTCAGGTTCCAGGCTTCAAAGGTTTGTTCCAGCCTGTTTACGATACTGTCGTAGATGCGATTGGGATCCGCACTGCCTATGTCGTAGATTTTCCCTTGCGACATGAGTTGGGTGGTGTCTATGAATCCGTTTTGGTAGGCCACTGATCCACCCGAGAAATTCAGCAGGGACAGCGGACGAATGATGGTATCGCCTTCAGAGGTAAGATTGAGGTGTCCACCCAGGGTGCTGCGTTCAGCCACTGTGCGTTCAATACGCTCAATAGCACCCGAGATATCAGCCAGGGGTGTGCCCTTGCGGATGTCGACATTCACTTTTTGGGCATACAGGATGCCGTCGCGCTGCAAGGGGGAATCACGCAATTCGTTACTGCGGAGTTCCACTTCCACGACATTGCGTTCCATGGGAACCGCCACATCGCGGACACCGGAAACATCAATCACCGCCCCTTCGTCAATGAAAATCCGGCTCTTGTTTTTGCTGCTGGCGACCGGCAAACCCACCTGGGCGGGGTTTTCGGTAGCGGAGAGGGTGACATCACCAGATCGGGAACGCAGCGTGGCATTTTTCTGCAGCACGACGGTTTGCCCCATCAGCTCCATCCAGGACTTGTCCTGGGTTTGTCCGTCTACTGCTTTGTCGGTGTCGTTGAGGTTTGGGGTGGCTTCGGTGACGCTGCCGGTTCCCAGTACCAAACGGGATGTTTTCCCCAGGCCGTCACCCAAGTCTTCATTACGGG
Organism: Methylococcaceae bacterium; assembly: GCA_051007495.1. Taxonomy (GTDB): domain Bacteria; phylum Pseudomonadota; class Gammaproteobacteria; order Methylococcales; family Methylococcaceae; genus CAIVXW01. Next base: position 14,874 of record JBPCSC010000280.1, read on the forward strand.
TAGTACGGGTGGGTTCGATGATCCATTGCTCTCCTTCACGGCGAGACTGACCGCCTTCTCTGGCCAGCAATTTGACAGAACCTGCCGAGCGCACCGATGTTGAGGCACTGACCCTACCGCTTTGATTGACGGCAAAACCCACCAACGTGACGTTGCCGTGTTCGGCCATTAACTTGCCGCGCTGCATGACTTCGCCGCCGCTGCCCACCTCGACCAGCAATCCTCGCAGCTTGGAGTTGGAACCGGCTTCTTGCAGATACACCTTGTCAGAGGCAGCGGCCATGATGATCTGGCCCTCAGGGGCGGTCATGGAACCCGCATTGTCAATCGCAGGGGCAGCAAAGATTAAACGACCATTCTGGCCAGCCGTGATTTCGGCTCCGGCTTCAATGTCAATACGCGCTTTTACCGGGTTGCCGTTCGCATCTTTCAGCACATTGCCGTCGGCATCTTTGCGGTATACCTCGCCAGTGCCGGTCAATCCGGCCCGACCGTCTTGATCGACAACCTTGGTAAGCCCTCGGTTAAATGTCTCATCCGAAACATCCAAAGTGCTGACGACCATGGAATTGGTATCAATACGGGCATCCTTGCCAAACAAAAACCCGTTCCGGTTGATGAGATAGATCTGACCATTGGCCTTGATCTGTCCGAGAATGTGACTCGGATCGGCCTGGTCAATACGGTTGAGCGTTATGGATGAAACCGAAGGCTGGGCAAAGCGAACCGTGTTTTCTTTGCCTACATTGAAACTCTGCCAGTTGAGTATGGAACGGTCGGACTGCTGGTTGATTTTCAAGGTGTTGGCTTCAATCGCGTAATCGGCCCTGCCTGCCGTTACGAAGGTAGCCTTGGGTACTGGCAGTTCTCCAGCCAAAGCCTCGTGGTGACTGCCTATCAGAGCCAGTCCGGCCAGAACGAGACGTGCATACGCCGTGAGCGGTTTGAGTGCAGTCAAAGCGACGGGTTGAGCGTGATCGAACATCGTGAAAACCTTTTAAAGTTACGTAACTACTTAAATATGCTTGTTTAAAGACCGGTCGTACTAAAACTCATATCCAACTCTGAAATCCAGACGTTGATCGCCTGAACGAACATAATTGGTATTGGACATGGGGTATTCCCAATCGAGTTCGCCCACCAGATGCTTTAGCCACTGCGAGCGAAACCCCGCGCCAAAACTGGTGATGTCATACAATTTTGGAGTTCCAGGCAAAGGGCTATGCACCCATGCCCTGGCCGCATCGACGAAGGTCAGGAAACGGAGTTGATCCATGCTGTCAGGCTTGAGAAACGCCAGGTCGGGGCTGTGAAACTCAACCGAACCCATTACCCCGTCATCACCCAAGACTTCGGTTTCGTGGTATCCGCGTACGGTCTGCCATCCGCCTGCCGTGAATTGTTCATTGCTGATGAGGGGTGAGTCGGCAACCTGACCGGAAAGCCGCGCCAACACACGCATATCGTAAGGCAAAACCTGTTTGTGTTTTAAATCACCCGAGAGATACAGGTAATTGGATCGTGAGCCATAACGTTTGTTTTCAAACTCCTTCTGGGTATTTCCCAAACCACGAACGGAGAAATTGGCTTCTACGTTAAATTGACTTAGTGAACCATTTTCAAAGTTATATCCGCCGCTGTAGGCCGTATAAAAAGGAGAATAGCTGATTGGAGTATTTTTGGTGTCTGCTCCCAGCAAACCAACCGACTGGCCGAAGTCTTTATAATCCCAACCCACCGTGAAGCTGTGCATGAACCGACCGGAGGCGGGTAAAGGTTTAATGAGGCGCAAACCATAAATATCACCCGTACCCACTACGTTCATGCTGCCGGTAGAGGCTACGCTGCTGCTGGTGGACTGCAAGCCAATGCCATAAAACACCAGGCGCGAATCTATCCAGTCAACCGGCATGACATAAGTTCCGGCCCATACTTCCAGATTGTCATTATTTTCAGGGGCGGTTTGATATTGCAGCGAAGCACTATGGAAACGTTGCCATAAGTTGTCGTAGCGCATACTGCCCACTACCCGTAGACGTTCCGTGTTGATACTGTTTCTGCCATTGACTTCAACAGATCCGTGCAAAGGCAGTTTGTCATCCACTTCAAGATCAACTTCAACCGTACCCGGTGTTTGTCCGGCCCGCATGACCGGGGTTATTGAGCGATCCTGACTTTCACCGCCAACCTTGGCCAACTGGGTTTGAGCCTCTACCGTGTTTAATACCTGGCCTTCAGCCAATGCCGGTACTTTGTCCTTGATTCGACTGGGCAAAAAATACTGTGAGCCTGTCACTTTCAGGCGATCCACAGTCCCTTCGTTGATATTCAGAAATACCACGCCACCGTCTACATCCTGCTCAGGTATCACCACGTTTGCGGCAGTATATCCAGCCTCGTGATACAGCTTTTCTACGGCTGTACGGGCTTGCTCGACATCAGCCAATGTGCGTTCAGGTCCAAGGTAGGGATATACCGCTTTTTCAAGTATCCGATGATCCATGCGGGAACTCCCCTCAATACGGTATTCCATAACATCGAATTGAGGGGCTTGTTCTGCGGTGGCCACGTCATTCGCTTCTTCAGCGAATAGACACGGAGACAAGACACACAGGGAGAAAGCCAGTAATGATGATCGGGACAAATACCCGGGCCGTTTGGTAATCAACATGGTTCGATATTTTTCGAGGTTGGAAGACGAAGATTAGCGTTGAACGACTACACCGACTGAATCACAGACCTGAGGTTTTTGCTTCGAGGGCTGGATGCAGATGCGGAGTACGCCTTGTTGGGTTACTTGAGCGGATGACGGTTTCCATGTCAGTTGTCGGCTGCCGGCCGACACGCGGGCAATTACATCAAAGGGTTTGCCCTCTTTGGAGAACAGGATGCGTGCCACAGCGTTGTCGGCAATATCCTGTATGTGCCAAGTCAGGGTTCCTGGTTGATCCGGTTTCCAGTTCAGCGGGGCTTCAAGCTGTACGTTGAGTCCTTTGGGCATGGCGGTCACGGCCACTGTGTCCTCGGAAGTACCCACTGAATTGGTCGCGGTCAACCGGAACTGGTAGCTACCCGCCTTGGGTAAGGTGACATCCGCCTTGGCGGCACTTTGCCCGTTGATGGCGATGATCACCGGCCCTTCCAGTTGAGTCCACAGGTAGGTCACAGGCCCAGACCCAAGGCTGGCACTGCCATCAAGAACCAAAGGGGAACCGACAGTAACGGTTTGGTCGGTTCCGGCCGAAGCCAGGGCTGGAACCAGTGTTTTGCCTGATTCACCGTATACCGTCACCGTGTCAGTGGCCGTGGCCACGCCATCAGATACCGTCAGCGTGAAACTGTAGAGGCCGGGTTTGGGCAGGTTGATCGTGGGCTTGGCGGTATTTGAACCGTTTAGTTTTACCTTGAGTCCGGCGGTTTGCGACCAGGTATACGTCAGTGCATTCGGGCTTGCATCGGGATCCAGACTAAGAGAGCCATCTAGCCGTGCCTTGCTGCCCAGCCCTAGCAGTAGGGTTTGATCCGCACCGGCATTGGCAACGGGTAACTTGTTGGCCGGACGTTTGACGACGGTAACACTGACCGTATCTTTGGAAGTGGCCAAGCCATCATTAACCGTCAGTTCGAACAGGTAGGTTCCTGCCTGAGCGGGAGTGAACACCGGTTGTGCGGTATCGCGCCCGGTGAGAACGATAGACGGCCCCCTCAGTTGTTTCCACACATACCCCAGTGCCGCCGGTTGGTTATCAGGATCACGACTGGCCGATCCATCCAGGGTTACCGGTTCAGACAAATAAGCGTTTTGCTCGGAACCGGCATCCGCTACTGGCGGTTTGTTGTCTGCTGCATCATTCACGGTGATGGTGACGGCATCAACCGAACTGGCTATCCCGTCGTTTACCGTCAACTGAAATACATAAACTCCCGGTACTGAGGGCGTGAGTACGGGATTGGCCAGGGTGTCATCGCTCAAGCTCAACGGAGTGCCTGAAATCTGGCTCCAGAGGTAGGTCAACGGCAAGGGTGCATGGTCGGGATCCTGACTATTGGCACCATTCAAGGTCACTACACTGCCCACCAGCACCGTTCTGTCGTCGCCCGCCTGGGCCACTGGAGCCTTATTGGTGGCGGCATCACTCACCGTAATGCTGACATCGTCTTCTGCTGTGGCAGAGCCATCAGTCACGGTCAATCTAAAAGTGAACACGCCGGGATAATCCGCCTTGAAACTGGCCACGCTGGCATCGGCACTTTCCAGGTTTACCGTTTTTCCGCTGATTTGTTTCCATTGAAACTTCAGTGAAGTTGGGCCGTTGTCCGGGTCTATACTTTCAAAACCCTTCAGCGAAACGGTAGCCCCCTGCCCGGCAATACGATCATCTCCGGCATGGGCCACAGGCGGGAGATTGCCGCTGCCTGCTGTAAAGCTCAGGCTACCTTCGCCACTCAATACCCAATAGCCCAAACGGTTAATTATTCCGGTTGCTTCACCGGTTTGGTTGTTGATATGGAAAAAAGGCAGAGGCTCGCCCGGCTTGCCGGTGGTATTGCCACCCGCCAGTCCGCCCATGGATTCTCCCCAGGTTTCAGTATCACAATAAGCCGAATCCCCAGTCTGGAATACTCCGGAGAGGTTTTCGGCTATTTCTGCTGGCTGACCGGTGAATGGCCTGGGGTTCAACATGTTGATGTAGATTTGAAATGCCTGTCTGCTGGAATCCACTGCATTAAAGCCTGAGTCAAATATGCCATCTCCAGAACTGGATGTGGCCAGGTATCCCCAGCGCTCCAGATTGGATAAATCACCCTGTAACGGATAAATAGCCCCGACGTTATACACCAGGCCCGACCGACTCTTGAAGTCAGCAAACGCAGTATCACTGCCTAATTCCAGCTTGAATGCGGGTTGTGCCAGAAAGTCACTCAGATTGATGCCCAGATCGCGGTAGTATGATTTTTGAGCCGAGGCATCGTAGATGGATATGAACAACTCTCCGGGAGTGCCATAGGCACCGTTATCAATCAGGGCGTGCGCCGAGCCTGAACTCAACACCAAAGCACCCAGCAAACATTTATATAAATTTATTCTCATCGTGATAACCGTAGAGGTAGATACCAGCAAAAGTGTCTGGTTTATTTCCGTGACTGAGTGGGTGGTCTTGCTCGCTCAGTTGTGAGTAAAGATACTAGCCAGAATTTATTACAGGCAAACCTTCAAAACGAAAACGCCAGCACTCAGTGAACGAGTGCTGGCGCATTGACCGCCAATAGTCGGAAAGACTTTCCGGTATTAGAGCGGGCT
>JBPCSC010000281.1:0-2388 GCA_051007495.1 Methylococcaceae bacterium
GTGATGTTCTGCCTGAACGATCCGTCGCCCGAACGGGAAATGCTAAAGGCCTTTCTGTCTGTGTTGGATCAAGGGCATGAAGTCAGCTTATGAGGCCGGTTCATTGTGTGAATCGGCCCACTCATATCGCTTTAAGGACGCTTCATGCCGGGCCTTGATTTTTTCACGCAGGGACAGAGGTTCCAGAACTTCCACATCCGGCCCAAAGCTGTTAAGCCACCACAGCAGTTGGGGGGTGTCAGGAATACTCACCTTGATTTCCAGTTCGCCCGGTTTCAGATATTCGGCTTTCTGTTTGTGATCCAACGGAGTTTCCAGCAGATAGTCGCCTACATGGTTGTAAAACACCGCGACCAGTTCCATCCACTGGTTCTGCACACCAAAACCCAAACCTCCTGACTCAATAAATCGGTCAATATCAAACCCTGCATCTGGTATTTGTGCGGGAGTATTGAGCAGTTCAGCCGTTTTAACACGATGCATCACCAGCAGCAGTGGATTCTGATAACTTTTAAGTGTGGCCACCAGATAAACCGTCACCCCTTTTTGAACCAGACCCAACGGATTGACCTGAGGGAATTCTTGCGGGCTTTTCCCTATGGGATGGTAAGACAGCTTGAGTTGCTGGTTATACATCAGCGCGGTGTGTATCGCTTTTTGAATGTCAGGTTTAATCCGTGGCGGTTTGAATTCCTGCCCGGCAGATACAATCCGAACCTTATTCATCCACGACTGGATCGCGTGAAGGCCGGGTTCATCTCCGGCCAGGCGAGTATTGGCCAGATCAAAATACGGCTTGAAGTGTCCCATTTCGACGATAGGCAACAAATTCTGCAAATGCTTTTCCACCATCACCAGACTAATGGCCTGCATGGTAGTAAAACCCATAAGCTTGGCGTTAGTGCCCATACGATTCAACGACCAGTAATGAGTGCGTCCTTTCAACAGGCACTCCAGGGTGAAAACCCCGGCCAAAATGTTCAGATCACGCTGCACGGTACGGACACTGGCATCCTGATAATCCAGCGGCAGGAGGTTTTTGATGTCGGTTACGCTCAAGCCGGGTTCAACATGGCAGTTGCCGAGAATGTTGAGAACCTCCCACTGGCGGTAAATCTGGTCTGGCATAAGTTTCCTCCGGGTTCATGGGCTTACTCCAAGCCTCTGCCCTATAACACAATGTGGCAGGATTTCCTGCTAGACTGCTCGTGTCGCACAGGAATGGAGACAAAGGCTCATTATACAACGGCGGTTTCCTGGAGGTGGAAACCGACTTCACCGTTAAAATCCTGACAGACCGCCAACAGGTGTTCGGTTATAACCACACGCTACGATTCATCTCACTTCATTCTTGTATTTTCGTTATGTCACATGAAACAACCCCACACGAACATTCCTTTTTATATCAGCCGTGTATTGATTCAGAAAAGATAGGCCTGCAACGCCGCAAACAACTGAACATCCCCGACGAAACAGCCCTGGAAATAGCCCTGGAAACCTGGGAGTCCATACAGACGGGCTTTTATCTGAGCAGCACCACGGAGCAGCGCGTGGACTGGCAGTCAGCGGTGGAAGCGGCAAGGCTGAACAAAATCAGCATCGCCCCTGACGCGCCTTTGCCCGAACGCCCCACCCGCCGATTTGAACAAACACTGGTACAAATCGCCAACGAATCCAGCCTTATGGCGGCCCATCGTCTGTACAAACAAGGGCAAAAACCGCTGGTACTCAGTTTTGCCGATGGCGAAGAACCCGGCGGTTATTTTTTGGAGTTTAGAGGATCGCAAGAGCAGGCACTGTGCCGTTCCTCGGCACTTTATGTCACTCTGAAAGGAGACGATATGTACGAAGCGCATCGTAATCGCTCCTTGCCGGATGCAACCGACTGGGCGATTTACTCACCCGACGTGCCGGTGTTTCGCGACGATAAGGGGAAAAAACTGGAGGAACCCTACCCGGTGACATTTATAAGCTGTGTAGCCCCTTACGTCCCCTCGGTGGGGCAACCGGAATCCGGCAATTTACTGGAGCAAAGAATCCACCGCATACTCGACATCGCTCATGCCTATGGCCACACCGCCCTGGTATTGGGTGCCTGGGGGTGTGGCAACTTTGAAAATGATGTATACCGAACAGCGGTGGATTTTCGCATGGCCCTGGAAGGCCCTTATTCACTCTGTTTTGAAGAAGTGATATTCGCCATTGTGGACTGGACACCGGCCCGAAACATACTCGGGCCATTCCGCAAGGTGTTTAGTTTGGGGAAACCCCATTCTTGATCACCACCACAGTCACATTATCCTGGTGTATATGATTAAGCCGGCCGATCTCACCGATCAAACCATCAACCGCAGATTGTGGTGCCTCGTTCAACGAAGCCGCCATGTA
>JBPCSC010000282.1:0-6560 GCA_051007495.1 Methylococcaceae bacterium
GTGACTGATTGCGTCCGTTCACACCGATATAGGCGTACAGTCCCGAGTCCGGCAAAGCCAGTTGCGGTTCGGGCAAATTGGTGGGAAGAGGCATGTTGGGTTGGCCGTTGTCATCAATTCCGGAAACCGCCAACAACAGGTAAATCTGGCCCAGCATACGCTCCTTCATGGACAGCTTCAGACTGGCTACAAAGGCATTGTCAAGTACGGCCCCGGTAGCCACCAGAAAGGTAGCCAGCACTCCTATGGCCGCCAAACTGAGCCTAAGGTAAAGGGAACGAGTCAATCGCTTAACCGGTAACCACGGCCCCTGAGGGTTTCTATGGGTTGCTGAGTCCCAGTGGGATCCAGCTTGCGTCTCAAGCGTCCTACCAGCACTTCAATGACATTGCTTTCGGGGTCTGAATCATGCGGGTAGAGGTAATCCCTCAACTCATTTTTCGAAACGACCGTGCCTTTGCGCCTGACCATATACTCCAGCATTTGATATTCCATGGCGGTGAGGTCAACCTCCTGACCGTCCAGTTTGACCCGTTGCGCCGCCAGGCTGAAACTCAAATGCCCGCACTGCACTTCAGAGTGTTGCCCTCCCAGTGCCCTACGAACCAGTGCTTTGAGTCGGGCGGATAATTCCTCCATTTGAAAGGGTTTAACCAAGTAGTCATCCGCACCGGTTTCCAGCCCCTCAACCCGCTCCTGCCAGCGTCCTCGTGCCGTCAGTATCAGTATGGGCAGCGAACTGCCCCTGGCTCGCAGTTGCCGGATGATATCCAGCCCCGGCAATCCTGGTAGGCCTAAATCAATGATGGCCGCATCCAGTGGGTAGTCACTGGCGATATAAAGACCTTCCTTGCCGTCCCGCGCCCAATCCACCCGATAGCCTTCCGACTCCAGTTGTTGACGCAGCTGCTGGCTCAGTTCTGCTTCATCCTCAATGATCAATACACGCATATGACGAATAATGTTGGGTTGAAATGATTAAAGGGCTGGCATTAAACCACAGGCCAGGACCTCAGGACAAAAAAACGGGAGTAGCACCATTTGGTGATACTCCCGCAAGGAGCCGGAGTCAAAGAGGATAGACTCCAGAGTACCCTAGTAGGCGATCAAACCCGTATCTGTTGGTAGATCAAGTGGAAAATCCAGTTGCCCCGAGAGGCTGAAATCCTTGAGGCTGTTGACTTTCAATCTTGAGTCAGAAAATGTGTAGAGTTGTTCGCCGATGGTCAGCAGACGCTGCACATAGTGATACCAGTCGTAGTCGGTAGGCTTTTCATCCAGGTGAGTCACCGCGCCTTTTTTGACGAAGCCATCTTCAATCGTCACGTTAAAAACTTGAGCCCCCTGAAACACACGGGCCGGCCATTCGTCGCTGGCATAATCACGGCTGCTGTCGGTTTCCTCTATGGGAAAGCCCAGCAAGTTGCGTTTTTTGTCAAACCAGAAGGCCTTGGCATCATACGAGGCTGGCGAATAACTGCCCTTACCGCCTATCACCAGAGAGTGCAATTCTTCGGGGTGAGTAGGATCGGTAACATCAAACAAAGCCAGCTTAACGCCTTTCATGGTGGGAAGGCCGCCAGTGGTAGAGGCTACGGTCTCCTGGCCCAAACCCAGCAAATGGTTTTCATCATAAGGGTGCAGATAATTGCTGAATCCCGGGATTTTCAGTTGACCCAACATTTTGGGTTCCTCAGGGGTGGATAAGTCGATCACAAACAGAGGATCGACCTGTTCATACGTCACCAGATAAGCCTTGTTACCCATAAATCGAGCCGAATAGATCCGCTCACCTTCGGCCAGGTGTTCGAGTTTTCCCTTGACCTGCATGGTATCGTCCAGGGTATACAGATTATTCCAGGTATTGTTCTGCCAGTTAGTGCCGTCGGTAGTCCATGTATTGACGGTGGTGGCGATACGAAAATATCCGTTATTCTCATCAAGGGAATACTGGTTAAGCGGTGTTCCAGGTACTTCGCCGGCATTACTGAAAGCCAGGCTCCCGTCCTTTAAACCAAACTTGTAGATATGAGTGACGGTATTCGCGCCGTCTCCGTTATAATCAGCCGCCGAAATATAAAGGTTTTCAGTGGACGCATAAACTATATCACCACCACCAAGGTATGACTTGACATCAACCGGCTGGTCGGGTTTATCCAGATTAAAACTGCCTACCATGATATAGTTGGCTTCAGCGAAATCAGGAAAATAATATATCTGCTTCATGAGCAGATAGGTGTCCTTGCCATTATTGGTGCGACTATCCCTTATTTTCGGCACCACCTGACTGCGGGTTAACTGGGGTTCGGCTGTTTTATTTGCCTTTACTGCCGGAGTATCCGCCGCAGTCGCCACAGGTGCCAGAGAGTCATCTGCCGCTTCCGCTATGAAGGGCATAATATACGGATAGTATAACGGGTATTTTCTGCCCAGCAGATAAACCGTATTTCCTATGCGTCTGGAAGATAAATAAGAACCATCAAAAGCGATTTCCCGTTCCAGTTTGGGCTGGGTTTTATCCTTGACATCATAAACCCGTGCCACGGTTTGACTTTCCCCCCGGAAATACCAGTAGGCCAGCTTGAGTCCACTCGCCGCTGTCGGGCTGGCATCATCCAGGGTACGCCAACTCTGGCCTATGACAACGAGGTGGTCGCCTTCGTTGAAAAGTTCGATCGGGCTGAAATCCGAATCGTATGGAATGGTAGCCAGCAAGGCCAGTTTCCTGGCCGGGTAGGCCTCAATGATGCGTAGCTGATTATTATTCAGGCTGTAAATATAATGGCCATCCGTTTTAACCGTATCGGCCTCATCCACGCCCTCAACCTGAACATTGGTAGTGGAGTAATCAACCTGCTCTGGTGTATTACCCACAGGTGCTGTAGCGGCCATGGCCACACCTGAATCAGCCAGTGCCGGAACCACCCCGCCTTTGAGTACTCCATAATACCCATATCCTCCCTTGTTCTTAACCATATTCTTAAGCTGCTGCAAAGATTTTACAGGCTTTGGTTTTAGCGAACCATGTCGGGAGGCTGCCAGACCATCGACCGGCATGATAATACTGGCAGCCGCCATCATGAAACCGATCAGAACAGTGTGCAGATATAACTTGGGCATATACATGACTGGAATACTCCTGGTTGTTATTGGTGGAATCAAGATTTGCAGCCAAACCGTTGTCCGAAGGGGCTAAGCATGTCCAAACTGCTTGTAATTAACCAAATCCGGCTTGACTGCGGTATAAAATGTATCAGTATTTAACTGAACCCCGTATGAACAGAAAAGAATTGTATCACCCCCTTCACAGCGGCCGATAAACACGCAATACTAACATCCTGCCGAGCGGCCTTTATTCCTTAAAAGCATAAATAAGCGTAGTTTTAATCCATACAGGGCCTAACCCTGACTACCCGCCGTTTGATCTGGTCTGAACCGGCTCCCGGCAAATGGCTGGCTGCACTTTTATCCAGAAACGCATACGTTTCATTGGCACTCATAACCCGGTCCGTATAAACCTGAGATTTTTCAAATGAGGAACCCCCTGGTGAACAACACAGAACCCGCCCACCGGCTTGCACTCGCTCTGCCGGTCTGTGTTCGTTCAGGCCGGCAACCCTCAGGTGGGCGGCCGGTGTGAAGATCAGAACCTTTCTGCTGATGACCACCATCACCCTGACCGGGCTCGCTGCCCTGATGGCTCCTCGCAACCCAAGCACGCCGCAGTCCCCCACCGTCACCAAAGGCGGCTATCACCCGTCTGCCACCCGCTCTCGCATCAAGGCCGATCATCATTCCACCCTGACCATGGCCGAATCTGACAATACCGCAGAAACAGCCGATCCCACCGTCTACACCGAGGCATCACCAAAACACGTAACGGATACCCCTTTGGAAAACAGCCCATCCAGCGGCTTGACGACGCAACATTGGCAGAACTGGCGGATAGCCCTGTTGACCGGTGATGTTGGCAAAATTCCGTTGCAAGGCGGGTTGCTGGCCGAAAACCTCAGAAAAAATCCTGAGCCGTACATTTACCAGGAGATCGCACTTTTACTGGGAGATCCCAGCCTATCACTGGGCAGCAAAAATTTAGTGGTGGGGCTTCTGGGGGAAATAGCCACCACCGAGGCCATGTCCGAGCTGATTTCATTAGCCGAGGAAGGCAACGAATCTCCCCTCTACCTGGCCAGCCTGCAAGCCATTGCGCAAATCGCCAGTAATCGCTGGGGTGGGCGTTTTCATGAGGAATTATCCACCGGGCTTGAAACCGCCTGGCAGAACCTGCAAAACAAGGATCCGGCTTATGCGGCCACCCTGGCCAAAGCCATTGCCAGTGTCGGCGCACCCCGTGGTGTGGATACCCTGCTGAATTCGCTAACAGATCCCAGCCGTCAAGGCACAGTGGATGACAGCATGCGCCTTAAGCAGAAAACCGCGTTTGCAGCGATCCCGGAAGTCCGCAATCCAGCCGCCATCCAAACACTATCTGAACGCGTTAATCAAGATTCCATAGAAACACCGGGCTTTGAAATCAGCGGACTGTCCTTGGCCAGCATGGGCATACCCGAGGCCACGGAGCAGCTACTCAACTGGAGCGAGACCGCCCCAGCGGATGCCGCCAACCGGGTAGAAGACTGGTTCTCTAAAATTCAGGATTCCGCCTCGGTAAATCTGCTGCTGACTCGGCAACCGGAATTAAACTTCCAAAGTTCAGAAGTTGAATCGGCGTTCAACCAGGCTCTGAATTATCTTAATCCCCCTCTGGAGGATCTGACTACACCGGTTCCACAAGATTACTCTGGATTGCCACTGGATACAGGGCTGAACACAGAGTTGTTAACAGGAATACAGGGTGTCGGTAACACACTTCCAACCAATACACTAGAACAAGCACTTCAGACTGATCCCATCCTGGCCCATCCCCGGCGCGGCCATAATCATGACCGGGGAAAACGCAAACATAAAAAAGCGGATAAACTCAGTATCTGAGCCGATAAACATGCCCCTATCCGAACGCCTGCCCTTAAACTCAATCGCAGCATTGGTAAAGGCGACTCATGCACACCCTTCGCAGCGATGATTAACTCATGAGCTTAATCCGTTTTATTATGCGAGGGATGGGCTTAAGCCCGGCAGCTATTCTGCTGGCCGTAGTTATCGGGTTATTCAGCTACGTTTATGAAACCCTGTTTGCCAGACCGGGAATGGCTTATATGGGTGTGCCGCAAGCCATCGACTGGAAACAAGCTTTAACCTGGACTCACATCATACGTAACCAGGCCTTTATGCTGGGTTATTCCGAATTGAGAGGTAATCCATTGTGGGTGACTTACCATTTAACGCCACCACAAACCGACTCACCGCACTGGCCACGCCCCCACCGTTTCACGCAAGACTGGCGTAGCCTGACAAGAATTGACCACGAAGATTATCAAAATAGCGGTTACGATCGCGGACACCTCGCCCCCAATCACGCCATTAGTGTCGTGTACGGTCGGGAAGCCCAGCTAGAAACATTTTTAATGACCAATATCAGCCCACAAAAACCTGAACTGAATCAAAAACTATGGGAACGACTGGAAGAAGTTGAACTGGATCGTCTGGCCCGAAACTTTGAGTCTGTATGGGTAACAACAGGACCCTTATTTGACTCACAGGTAGAACGGCTTAAATCAGCCTACAGAGTTGAAATTCCTGACGCGTTTTACAAGATATACGCCATACCCAACAGCGACAGCAATAAAACCCGACTACTGGCCTTCATGATGCCGCAAACCGTGCATGGCAATGAACCACTGGATCAATATCTAACGACTGTAGATGAAATTGAGCGGCAAACCGGGCTGGATTTTTTCGCCGATATGGAGGATTCAGTTGAAAATCGCCTGGAAAACAGTGTGGACATTCAAGGGTGGCAGATGGAAACCTGGGCCCGCCTAAAAGGCCGTTACAGTAACAAAAAACAAACGCTAACCCGCACCAAGAAAACCGAACCCCGTCACTGAACAACAAGACATATCCCCGCGATACCAAGGATTAAGGTGTAGGTAAAAAGCCCGTTTTTTTCCAGTGGCGGATATAAGCCTCAATCATGGAGGACTGAATTGCAGGGCAACGAAAATCAGACCCATCAAAGAGATCAAACAACTCGGAATTATCAAATTTCGGTCGGGTATGAAACAAGTAATGAAAACCAGTGACAGCCTGCAAAATACCCGCAAAAAACTCGCGTTCCGGCATACCAGGTGCCGTATATTTTTTGACTTCCTGTCGCCACCGGTCATAACTGACTCTTTGCAAAGCATAACCGGCTTCGGAAAAGTATTCCATCAAAGACAACCAATGCACGGGCCTGGCATTGAATAAATGCACGGAATGGCCAAAGGCTTCAGGTTTTTCTGACAGTGCGCGTACCGTTCGACTGACATAATCGACCGGAACCCAGGTTACTTCAATATCCCAATCGGGATAATAGCCCATCAAAATACAGCACCTGAGTAATTGAGGGAGAATCTCCGTAGTATCATTCAAGGCACCGGTTTGACTATGTCCCATAA
>JBPCSC010000283.1:0-1075 GCA_051007495.1 Methylococcaceae bacterium
GCCGGTGGGTTGAATGTCCAGTTCGGCGGTGGTCGGGTTGTCGTCCAGGTTGACTTGTATCAAGGTGGCTGCGTTGGCGAAGTCTACGCTGTAACGCACCTGGTTGGGTCCGGTGAAGGCCGCTGAAGCGATCCAGGTCAGTTTGCCCAGGCCGGTCAGGTCTATGTGATCACCGGTGGCAGTGGCATCAAAGTCGAGAAGACGTGTGCGTTGGCCGCTGCCAAAACCGCTATCGCCTGCTGCAAACACAAACACATCGCGGCCCGCGCCGCCGATTAAGGTGTCGGCACCGCCGCCGCCTCTGAGGGTGTCGTCGCCCGCACCGCCATCCAGGCTGTCATTCCCGTCGCCGCCTTCCAGCCAATCCTTGCCGCCGCCGCTGATGAGGGTGTCGGTTCCGGTTCCACCGTACAGGCGGTTGTTGCCTTCTCCGGCGGTTATCCAGTCATCCCCGCCGCCGCCGTCTACTGAGTTTGCTCCGTTGCCGCCAGAAATGGAATCCGCCCCATCCCCGCCAAAAATAGTGTCGGCACCGCTGCCGCCGGTGAGGGTGTCATCGCCCGCACCACCGTCAATGCGGTTATCGCCTTCCCCACCATTGATGGAATCGGATCCTTCGCCACCGTAAAGGCTGTCGGGCTTGTCACTGCCGACCAAGGTGTCATTTCCTGCACCGCCATCCAGAGTATCCCAACCGCTGATCACGCCGGTATCGCCCGGCAAACTGGCCGCATACAGCCTGTCGTCGCCGTCACCTCCGATCAAGTGATCACGATCAGCACCGCCAATCAGCAGGTCATTACCGGCCCCTCCGTCCAGCCAGTCATAGCCTGTGCCGCCGTCCAGGGTGTCGGCCCCATCGCCTCCCTGCAACCCGTCACCGCCGTCCCCACCGGCCAACAGGTCGTCACCCGTGCCGCCCTCTACGCTGTCTCGGCCCAGGCTACCCGGCAAGGTGTCGTTACCGCCCAGGCCAAAAATCCGGTCGTTCAAATCAGACCCCACCAAACTGTCTGGCCCGTCGGTCGCCGGGTAATCAATGCCGTTGATGTTGATGGGGAGAAACACGCCGGGA
>JBPCSC010000284.1:0-10162 GCA_051007495.1 Methylococcaceae bacterium
CATTTCATCTTCTGGTTCATTAAATTGACGAGGCGGGATCCGTTCCGGTTTGGGTTCGGCGGCTGCACGGGAAAAACGAGATAAATCATCTCCTCTGCCAGTGTTTTGACGTCGAACGGGAGACTCGGCCTGAGTACCCCGAAATGTGGCAGCCCCCATTGCCGCTTCGAAGGTGTCTTCGGTTCTGCGCT
Organism: Methylococcaceae bacterium; assembly: GCA_051007495.1. Lineage (GTDB taxonomy): Bacteria > Pseudomonadota > Gammaproteobacteria > Methylococcales > Methylococcaceae > CAIVXW01. The sequence goes on from JBPCSC010000284.1 coordinate 192, forward strand.
TGGCCTCAGTACGTCCTCCCTGAGCAGGCAAACCCTGAACAAGCTCTGGCTTTTCTCCCCCCATCAGGCTTTGTTCGTCGAAATCACGGGCTGCAACGATTTCCACGCCTCCATCGACTTTGCGATTGGACAAAATAACATCATCAGGACCCAGCTCCTCGCGCACCATGCGAATCGCCTGTTTGATGTCAGGAGCGAAGTAGCGTTTTATCCTCATTGGAATAACCTAACAGGTCATGGGGGTGGAGATCATGTAGGGTTCGAGACTCTTCATCACAAGGCTTATCATCCGCGTTGTCCCACGCTGGCAACGATCCGTATTTGCTTGTCCTCGGGTATCTCGTTGTACGCCAGTATGTTGAGACCGGGTATGGAGTGTCTGAACAAACGGGCCAACCAGGCTCGAATCTGGGATGATACCAGTAATATAGGTGGATGATCTTCGACTTCCATTTTCTGGCTATTTTCTTCCAGAGACCTGTGCAACTGCTCCGCCAGACCAGGTTCCAGCCCGGCCCCGTCAGGAGCAGCCGTCTGCACCAATTTCAGCAATAACTGTTCCAAATCAGGATCCAACGTAATAACGGGTATCTCTTTATCGGTTCCGCTGATTCTTTGCACGATCAGCCTACCCAATGCAGCCCTCACCACAGCCGTCAGTATGACGGGATCCTGACTGCGCCCACCGTACTCTGTCAAAGTTTCGGCGACCGTACGCATATCTCTTAACGGGACATTTTCCTGCAACAGGCTTTGCAACACTTTGACTATCACGCTCAAGGGAACTGTTTTATTCAGGTCGTCCACCAGTTTGGGTGACAACTTCGCCAGAACATCCAGCAATTGTTGTGCTTCATGATGCCCTAACAGTTGATGGGCGTGAGTTTGCAACAAGTGACTGAGATGGGTGGCCAATACGGTTCCGGGATCCACCACGGTATATCCCAATGTCTGCGCCTGATCCCGTTGATCCGTTTCTATCCAGACGGCATCCAGCCCGAACGCGGGATCTTTTACCTCCAGTCCACGAATGACTCCGTACACATGTCCCGGATCTATGGCCATCAGACGCTCGGGGAAAATCTCGGCCTCACCCGCCGTAACCCCCTGCAAGCTGATGCGGTAACCATTGGGTGGGAGGTCAAGGTTGTCACGGATATGCACGGAAGGTACGAGGAATCCCAAATCCTGCGACAGCTTTTTCCTGACCCCTTTGATTTTACCGGTCAATTGGCCGTCCTGGTTCTTATCTACCAGAGGAATGAGTCTATAACCCACTTCCAGCCCTACCAAATCAACCGGCATAACATCATCCCAGCTCAGTTCCTTAGCTTCTGGTGCCGGCAATTGAGGCGGTGGGGCGGTGCGTGCCTCTGCAGCAACGGCTTCGGTGTTCTTCTTCTTTTTTACCACCATGTAGGCGGCTCCACCCAGTCCGGCGGCCAGAAGCAAAAAGGCCAGGTTGGGCATTCCAGGTATCATCCCCATCATGCCGACCAAGGCGGCAGATACTGCCAATGGCCTGGGGTCGGACATAAACTGGGTACTGAACTGCCCCCCTATATTCTGAGTACTGCTGGATATACCGGTTACGATCATGGCCGAAGCCACCGACAGCAACAAAGACGGTATCTGGGCTACCAGGCCGTCGCCTATCGTCAGCAGGGTGTATTTTTGCAGTGCTTCCGAAAAGGGCAAAGCGTGCTGCACGATCCCCACGATCAATCCGCCGATCACGTTGATAAACAGGATCAGGATACCCGCCACGGCATCTCCTCGCACAAACTTGCTGGCACCATCCATGGAGCCGTAAAAATCGGCTTCGCGGGCGACTTCCTGTCTTCTGAACCGGGCCTCTTCCTGATTCACCAGGCCTGCGTTCAAATCGGCATCAATGGCCATCTGTTTTCCGGGCATGGCATCCAGCGTAAAGCGTGCACTGACTTCCGATACACGCCCGGCACCTTTGGTGACCACCACAAAATTTATGATGACCAGAATGATAAACACGATCAGCCCTACTGCGTAATTGCCGCCAATGACAAACTCACCAAAGGCTTCAATGACCTTGCCCGCTGCATCCGCCCCTTGGTGTCCCTCAAGCAGCACTATACGGGTTGATGCCACATTCAAGCTGAGGCGCAACAGGGTGGCAACCAGCAAAACAGAGGGAAAAACGGCAAAATCCAAAGGTCTTAGGGTGTATACCGTGACCAACAGCACCAGCAGGGAAAAAGCGATGTTGAAGGTAAACAGCAAATCCAGAATGAATGGCGGCAAGGGCACCACCATCATCATTAACATCAGAAGAATCAGCAGCGGAGCACCCAGCCCCAATTTGCTGACGATCTTCAGTCTGTCCAGTATTGATACTTCAGCCATTTCCGTTCGTCAGGAAGCGTTCTGGCTCCCTTAGCCTGGTTGCGTGTTTCATTTGCCAGGCAATCCCACCGGCTTGAGACGGCAAACCTGCATCATCACAAAAATAACCGTCAGAGTGATGAAATAGAAAACAATCTGTATGCCGTCTGGCTGAGCCACATACCCCACCAACACATGCAATAGACGACCGGTGAGGCTCTCTTCAGGCAGCAGTTCAGAAGTGTCCCACACCGCTCTGCCCAAAGGCGGCACCAGATCCGCCTGAACCAGACTGGCTGCCGCCTGAGCGGCCAGACCCGCAGCCAGAAACAGGATGAGCCCGCTGGTCACGGCAAATAATCTTTGGTGGGGAACGCGTAACAGGCCAAAGTACATCGCCACTCCCATGGCTACCCCTAACAACAGCCCGAAAAGCCCACCCAGTGTTAGGGATCCGGCCTCCTCCCCGGAAGTCATGACTCCGTAGAGAAACAACACCACTTCCGTACCTTCCCGCAACACTGCAAGACCTACTACAGTGGCCAAAGCGTACAAAGGACGCGAACCGGTTGCCACAGATTGCCCCAACTGCCGCATTTCGTTGGCCAGTTCCCGGCCATGTTGCTGCATCCAGACGTTATGCCAGCCCAATAACAGTACAGCCGTCAACAGAACGATGGCGTTGAATAAATCCTGACCAATACCAGAAGCCGCCATGGCCAGACGGTCGGCAAAGAACGCGACCACACAAGAAGCCACCAAACCGATTGCCAACCCGGAACCGATCCAGGCCGTACGCCCTTGCACCCCTTGGCTCGCCGCCATGACGATACTGATGATGAGTGCCGCCTCTATGACCTCCCTGAATACAATCACGCCCGTAGCCAACATGGGAACACCTGCTTATTTGACGGTAATCCGGCCTTTAGCCGTCGATTCGTGAAACTCACCAAAAAACTCATAAGTGCCCGGTTTCAACGGCCCTATGGTCATCACCACTTGGCTATTGCCCGGAATGATTTTTTCGCGTTTCAGGGAGCGGCTTTCAAATTCTTCCGGTGTGGAATCTTCATTCCGTATGGTCAGTTTTACCTTCTCGCCGGCCACAATGCTCAGTTCGGACGGAATAAACTGATGATCCTTGATGGATAGTTCGTGTTGTACAACCGTGTCTTCAGCCTGAGAAATCGAAACAGACCCCAGCAAAGCCAGTAGAAGAAATAATTCGTGTCGTGTAGTCATAACCGCTCGCAAAAGTTAGATAGTGAAACAAGAAGCTGTGCGTAACCGTTGGAATCCGCATACAGCCCCACGAAAGTGGTTAATCCTCGAAATCTGGTAGTTCATCCAGATCATCCAGGCTAAAACCATCAGGATTACGCTCATGCCGATCTGTATCGGTGTAACCCAAATCATCCAGTTCCATTTCGCCATAAGAGGCAGACCAGTCGTCGGCCTGCTGTATGAGTATGAAAGCGGATTCTTTCCAGGAGCCGAAATCCAGTTCGGATAAATCGCCGTCTGCATATTGGATGTCGATAGCGTCGCTATCCGCATCAACGGACACAACCTGGAAGGTACGCATGGACTCCGGATCACGATACCACGCATTAATCAGGGGTAAAGATTTGCCAACCATTATAAACACCTCGTACTGAACTGATGCCTTAAAACGACCGGGTTTTTGATAATCCTGCCAGGGCTCCAGCCAACGCCAGCACAGCAGGACCGAATGCAGCAACCACCGGACTGATCTCGTAGATGAGTCCGATGTGCCCAAACATTTTGTCGAACAGGTAAAACCCCAATCCGATAACCACGCCAATCACGATACGCTGCCCTACGCCCATTCCTCCACGCCCCCCTGAGACCAGCACGAAGGGAATGGCAACCATCAACATGATGAGCGTCAGCAAGGGGTTGGTGATACGCCCCCAGAATGCCAATTCCACGATCGGCGATTGTTGTCCGTTGTCCCTTAGGTATGTGATGTAACGGGCTAATTCTTGGGCAGGCAGGTTTTCGGGCAGTAAAACGAACGCATTGAGCAAATCAGGAGCCAAAACCGAAGACCAATCGGTGGTTTCTTTTTTTACGGCCCTGGCTTGATCGCCATCAAAGCGGGTTTCCCTGATTTTCTTCAAATGCCATTGGTCATTGTCATACAAGGCTTTACCGGCATGACTGGCCCAGAGTAATTCGCTGTTATCGTTCGTCTGGAAGATGGTGATGTCACCCAAAGCATCGAGGTGTTCGATCTGGCGGATGTTGATGAAAACCCGTCCATCCCTGACCCAGAAACCATAGCGAGTTCTGGCGGCCACCTGTTTTTTCAACGCGGTTGCCTTTAATGCGTGGGCAGAGCGTTCGGCGACGGGCGCGATATACTCCCCAACCCCTATCGACACCAAACATAGAGGGACTCCCGCCAGCATCACCGCCCCCAACAACCCCCATCTGGAAACCCCGGCGGATTGCATCGCCATTAACTCTCGACCATTGGCTAAGGCACCCAGCATAACCAGGCTGCCCACCAGTACTCCTGAGGGAAGCAATTCGTAAAAATCACGCGGAGAAGTCAGCACCAACACGGTCAGTATTTGTTTAAGGCCGTAATCTCCCTTGCCCAAATCACCCAATTCATCAGCGAAGGTGAAGAAATTCACCAGAATCAACAATATCAGTGTGGCGATCAAGGCACCCTTGATGACTTCAGTGGCGATGTAACGAACCAGGGTATTCATGCCCCGAAACGCTCCCGCACGGAGCGAATCAGCCAATGCCATCCTCTGCGCTTCACGATCAAGACCAAAGTGGCCACCATCAAAACCACATACGCCAAGGTGTAGCTTGTCAGGAGGGAAATCTTGCCGGTCATGAGCAAACCCTGGGTGATTTTCTGCATGTTCTCAAACAGGATGTACACGACCAAGGCAATGAAGATGTTTCCGTACATTCCGCCTCGGGGTGCCATTTGCGCCAGTGGCACCGCCAGCAGCCCCAAAAACAGCATCCCGAACGGAGCCGCCAATCGTTTCTGTAGTTCGGCCAGTTCTTTTGGTGTGTGGGATTGCCATAACTCCAGTGTATTTTCTGCTTCCCGCTTCAGACTGGCTGTTTCATTTTCCACTGTCTCCAGCCGTACCCCGTGCTCGGCGAATTCACTGATGACAAAATCGGCCTGCCCCGGAACGCCCTGATAGCGTTTGCCTTCTCTCAGAACCACAAAGTATTCGGCGTTTGGATTTCGTTCCAGAAGACCATGCCGGGCCAAAACTATACCCACCGAGTTGCTTTGCCGACTGTGTACGAAGACATTGTCCAGAGTGTTGTCTGCCCCTAATTGCTCGGCATACAACACTACGTCGCCCTGGCTGAATTCATTGAACCGCCCCGGTTTGAATCCACGAATGTCCGCCGTTTTTTCGTCGCGGTTCATGAGTATTTGTGACTGTCGCTCAGACCAGGGCATAACATCCAGACTCAAATAGGCTGAGAGCAGCGAGAGCGGAATCAGTAACCAGGACAATGCCTTTAAGGTGCGAGCGAAGCCCACACCAGCCGAAGCCAGGGCAGCCATTTCCTGGTCGCGGTAGAGACGGCCTAACACCGTCAATATGGACATAAAGGCAGCAGCGGGCAGGAGTATCGCGGTGGAGGACAGGGTTTTGAGGCCCAGCAGAATAAAGATGGTGTCGCCTGACAATTCTCCTTCCAGTGCCTTGTCGAGCACACCAAGAAATTTGCGACTGACGATAATCACGACCAGAACCAGCAATATGGCGGCCAGGGTTCTGAGCAATTCGACACCCAGCATCCGGTCGAACAGGGTATACATTCGTTGTGCCGTTATTCCGGTCGGGGCTGCCGCAAAAACAGATTTTCCACTGCTTCCAACGGCTGTAGCCCCTGATGCAGGACTCGGTAGGTCTGTTCAGTAATGGGCATATCAATACCCTGCCGCTGCGCCAGTTGGTAAACCAGACGGGCCGTCATGATGCCTTCGATTTCCTGACCGATCTCTTGGGTAATCTGCGATCTGGGTATTCCACGCCCCAAACCCAAACCAAACCTGCGATTGCGGGATTGATTGTCTGTGCAGGTCAGGATGAGGTCACCGACACCCGCCAAACCCATGAAGGTTTCTGGTCTGCCCCCAAGGGCCAGTCCGAGACGAGTCATCTCCGCCAGCCCCCGGGTAATCAGGGCTGCTCGGGCATTGGCTCCAAAACCCAATCCGTCCGCCACACCTGCGGCAATCGCCAGGACATTCTTGGTGGCCCCACCCAACTGTACGCCGATCAGATCTTCGCTGCTGTAGGCCCTGAAACGAGGATTGCGCAGCAAATCCACCAGCGTCGCGGCAAAGTCGGCCTGCCGGGATGCCACCGTCATGGCTGTAGGCAGATTGGCGGCCACCTCACGGGCAAAGGTAGGCCCGGACAATACGGCCATGTCGGTGTCCGGGCCGATTTCATCGGCTACGATGTCATGCAGCAGACGCTGCGTGTCGGTTTCCAGCCCCTTGGTCGCCCAGGCAATCCGGGGGTGCGGGCGCAGGCAAGGTCGGATCTTGACCAAAAGATCACGGAAGGCATGACTGGGCACAGCTACCAAAGTAATAGGGGATGCCTCAACGGCTTCTGTCAGATTAACTCTGACTTCAAGTGCATCCGGAAACGGAGCATCAGGCAGGTACCTATGGTTACAGCGTTCATCACTCAGACGTTGGGTATGTTCGGCATGATGCCCCCACAATACCGTTTCGTGTCCATTTCTGGCCAATAGAATAGCCAATGCCGTACCCCAGGATCCGGCCCCCAGTACTGATATGTTTGCCATGCCGCTTGTCCTTCAGTCGTCTCAGTGTATGACCTTTTTCTCGGTCATGCCGGCTTCTTGCTCCTGCATTTGATGTAAATGCTGAGCATAAAGCGCGTCAAAGTTGATGGGTGCCAGCAACATCGGGGGGAATCCACCCTTGGTTACCAGGTCTGAAACGGCTTCTCTTGCATAAGGAAACAGCACGTTGGGGCAATAGCTACCCAAAAGCGGCCCAAGCTCATCCTCCTCAAAATTGACCATGGCAAAAATGCCGGCCTGGCAGACTTCCACCAGATAAGCTGTTTTATCTTCTATGGTTACGGTGATGGTGGTGGTCACGGTGACTTCAAACAGATTTTCCTGCAACGACTGTGCATTGCTGGACAGGTTGAACTCAACCTTGGGTTCCCACTTGTAGGTGAACACTTCAGGGGAATTGGGTGTTTCGAAGGAGACATCCTTGACATAAAGTTTCTGGAGGGAGAACTGCTTTTCCTGGGTATTTGCTATTTCAGCCATGGTATTTGCCTGTTGTGGGTAAAGTTAAAGTGGATTAGAGGATGTACAGCGAAGGCGCAAACCCATACTGTGATTTATTTGCCGCTTTTTTTGGTCAGTGGCAGTTTGTCTTCCTGCCAGGCTTGAACCCCTCCTTTCAGTTCATGGAGTTGGGTGAAACCGCGTTTTGCCAATTTTTTGCAAGCGGCTCCTGAGCGGGTTCCGACCTGACAAACGATCAACACAGGCTGGTTTTTGTATCCATCAATCTCGAAAGCCTGCTCATCAAGCTTGCCCAAAGGGATGTGCCGGGCGTTACTGATATGACCAGCCGAAAATTCGTGCGCTTCACGCACATCAATCACTACTGTGGCATCATCGTTCATGAGCGTGACGGCCTCCGAAGAGGACACCATCTTGTGCTTACGAAACGCGCTGTCAAATACGTCCTGCACCAGCAATATGATGGCGATGAACAAGCCACTGGCCATCATCCAGTGATTACTGACAAACTCCAGCAGCCTATCTAGGGTTACATTCATGGGATATGGTTATGGGTGCTACAAGGTGGAAAGAAAAGTGAATTCAACGGTGCGACGGCCTGAGGGGGGTAATCATGGGCCGTTCAGCATGAAGGCACGCAAAATGCTGCTAATTAAACGTCTATCCCCGCTTTCGGGAAGGGCAAGAGTGCCATTTTTCCACCTTGAGGGATAGGGTGATCGTAACGACGACCACCAAAAAACCAGCTAAAATCAACAGCCATAAGGGACGACCCGCATCCCTCCAAACCGTGACAGGAGATTATACTGTGAAGTTAGATTGTCCAAAACCCGTCGTGCTTATCATTCTGGATGGCTTCGGTCATAGTGAAACCCGCGAAAACAACGCCGTGGCACTGGCCAGAACCCCAGTCTGGACATCCTTGTGGAACCAAAACCCCCACACACTTATTGAATGCTCGGGCGAGGCGGTTGGCCTTCCCGACGACCAAATGGGCAACTCAGAAGTAGGACACATGCACCTTGGTGCTGGCCAACGGATTTATCAGGATCTCACCCTGATCAGCAAAACCATACGGGACGGTAGTTTTTTCCAAAACCCGGTGCTTACCACCGCCCTGCGCCAGGCCAGCGGCAAGCGGCTCCACATCCTGACCCTCCTGTCCACAGGTGGGGTACACAGCGATCAAACCCACTCGCATACACTAGCACAAATGGCGGAACGACAGGGTGTGAAGGAGATTTATCTCCACGCCTTTCTGGATGGACGGGACACACCGCCCCGGAGCGCGGGCACATACATAGACATGGCTGAACAGGCGTTGAGCCCCATCAAAGGTGCTCGCATCGCCTCGCTCTCGGGGCGATTTTATGCCATGGACAGAGACAACCGCTGGGAACGGGTCGAAAAAGCCTACCAACTGTTGGTTGAAGGGCAGGCTGAATATCAGGCCACATCGGCACAAGAAGGACTGGCGCAAGCCTATGCCCGTGGTGAATCAGACGAATTCGTCCTTCCCACCGCCATCGTACCCGAAGGCACGCAACCGGTAACTCTGGCTGACGGAGACGTGGTGATATTCATGAATTTCCGCGCCGATCGCGCCCGTGAACTAAGCCGGGCACTGACCGAAGTCGATTTCACTGCTTTTGATCGTAAAAGCCTGCCCAGGCTAGGCGATTTCGTCACCCTGACCCAATACCAGCAGGATTTCCCCCACCCGGTTGCCTTTCCCCCGCAAACTATCAGTTCCAGCCTGGCTGCAACCCTGTCGCACCACCAACGGACGCAGTTGAGGTTGGCCGAAACCGAGAAATACGCCCACGTGACGTTCTTCTTCAACGGCGGCATAGAAACCCCATATCCTGGTGAAGAACGGATATTGATTCCTTCACCCAAAGTCGCCACTTATGATCTGCAACCCGAAATGAGTGCGGTGGAGGTGACGGACAAACTGGTCGAGGCGATTCTCCATCAAACCCACGATGTCATCGTGTGCAACTATGCCAATTGCGACATGGTGGGACACACCGGCATACTCCCGGCTGCCATCCAGGCGGTGGAAACCATAGACCGCTCGCTGGGTCGGGTACTGGAGGCACTGGATCAGGTAAATGGAGCCTTACTACTGACGGCCGATCATGGCAACATTGAACAAATGGTCGACCCGATCACCCACGAGGTGCATACGGCACACACGATGAACCGGGTGCCACTGGTGAACAGAGGCCAGCGGCCAGCAGCACTTGCCGCCGGAGGCGATCTGGCTGATGTCGCACCCACCC
>JBPCSC010000285.1:0-2044 GCA_051007495.1 Methylococcaceae bacterium
CTCCTGCGAGTATTCAGGCAGGTAGTGGGGGTTCCGCTACAAACAACCACAGCCTGTAGGTGCGAATTCATTCGCACGTTTGTAGTCCCGCCTTCAGGCGGAATTGCTACCCCGGCATCCTGCCCGGAGTGGCCCGTTTTTCAGTTTGGGCGTTTGGATAAACGATGGGGGAGGTTATAGGAGTGGGGTGGTGGGAATATGGCCGATGCGGCTGACCATGATTTTGTCTACCCGGTTACGATCCATGTCCACTACTTCAAAGCGCAGGTTGTTCCATTCAAAATGATCGGCGGAGCGGGGTACGTAACCTAATTGCATGACGACAAATCCGGCCAGAGTGTTGAAATCCCCCCTGGATTCTTCCGGCATACTGTCCAGATCGAATATCTGCCTGAATTTTTCTATGCTTAACATGCCATCCAGTAACCAGGAGCCATCTTCGCGCTGTATGGCTTCGGGTTCTTCTTCTGATTCTCCCATCAGTAAATCTCCGGCTATGTATTCCAGTACGTCCCTGAGTGTCACCAAACCTTCTACATCGCCATATTCATCCACAACCAAAGCCATGGGCAAGCGGGATTTTTTGAATTGTTCCATTACTTGCAAAGGTGTCAGTGTTTTAGGCAAACAGGGAACCGGTTTGGCCAGTCGTTCCAAATCCAGCGGGGTTCCCATCAATACCTGGTTGAGTACATCTTTGGCCTGGATAAACCCTACAACGGTGTCTAATCCCTGCTGACAAACCGGTATGTTGGAGTGAGGGCTGCTGAATATCCTGTGGCGGTTGTGTTCAATGGTGTCGGTGGTGTCCAGATAATAAACATCCATACGCGGCGTCATAATGGCACCGACTCTTAAATCATCCAGGCGCAATACATTGGAAAGCATGACCTGCTCGGATTTGTGAAATAACCCTGCCTCGGTGCCTTCTTCAATCATCATTTTGATTTCCTTTTCCGTTACGCTGTTGCGGCCACGAGAGGCAACCCCTAATATCTTGAGTATGAAATCAGTAGACAGGCTGAGTATCTTCACCAATGGAAAAGCCAGTGTAGCCAATAGACTCATAGGCCGGGCCATGAGCATGGCGATGGGTTCAGGCCGTAATAAGGCCAGACGTTTGGGGACTAACTCCCCGATAATCAGCGAGCAATAGGTAATACCTAATACTACCAAGGCCAGGGCGAGGCCGCTGCTGTAGGGGGCTAATTCAGGAATGCGCTGTAATTGTTGCGCCAGTTGACTGGATAAAGCGGCTTCACCGTAGGCACCGCTGAAAATGCCTATGGAAGTAATGCCGATTTGAATGGTGGATAGAAAATGGCTGGGGTTGTCGGCTTGTTGCAAGGCCAGACGGGCGGCTTTTTTGCCTTCCTGTGCCGATTGTTGCAGTCGAGTTTTTCGTGACGACACGATAGCGATTTCGGACATGGCAAACAATCCATTGATAACGAATAGAAAAACCAGTATGAGGAGTTCCATCTGAAGGAGTGGGGAAGTGGATGGGACGGTTAGGGTAGCCAATCCAGAGAGCGAATGCAAAACACTTGATGCCGGTTGGTTAACCGGGTACACCGGGAGAGAGCCAAACGCACCTCACCCGTTACCCCGGTTACGCGGGCTTTGTTAGTGATGATCGTGCGCGGTGAGTCCTAGTCGGGCCAGTATTCGTTTAACCAGTGGGTCTGATTCCATATCGCCCAGATCGGTATATTCCAGATGTTGCATGCGGTCATATTCCTGTTTGCTGAGCGGTTTCCATGAGGCGTGCTGTATATCCTGGCAGCCAGTCAGTTTCAGGCTAAAACTGTTGATACCGTTTATTTTTTCGATGTGGGCCGGTAAGCCGAGGCCGGGCAGCCAATCCAGTTGGGTTGTGATGCCGTCTTCCGCGCCGGAGTACCGCTCATGCCGGATTCCCTTCTCGCTTAGAGCCTGATCCAGCTTGAGTTCATGTCCTAACGCGTCGGGGTCTATGAGGGATCTGATGCGTTGCCACTGCGGGGTTGTACCTATGGTGATCAAGTCCACGCTGTTGTATTCC
>JBPCSC010000286.1:0-5871 GCA_051007495.1 Methylococcaceae bacterium
ACGTTGGTGATCTTATTCGCGAGGGCGCGGCATTAGGTGATGGAATAGACAAAATATTCTATAGATCTCAAACAGCAAAGACACCTTTTGACATGTCTACCAGAGCCACTAATGTCGAGCAACTGGAATTTACAGGGAACGTTGACGGTACAGGGGTAAGGGGTAATGCGCTCCCTAATATCATCAAAGGAAGCCTTTCTTCCAATATGATTGAAGGCGGGGCAGGTGCAGATAGCCTGCTAGGTATGGGAGGAGATGATACACTGGATGGTGGCCAAGGCATTGATACCCTTATTGGTGGAGATGGTTCGGATACATATAAGGTAAGCAATACGGAAGACAGAATCGTTGAAACAGGTACTGATGGCGGTATTGATACGATACAGACTCTTGCTGATTATACTTTGGGAGAAAATATCGAAAATCTTGAACTCCTCAAAGGATCTGCGCTATCGGGTGTGGGTAACACACTGGCCAATACTATTTATGGAAACGAAAATGACAACAGTCTAAGTGGCTTGGAGAATAATGATAGCCTGAACGGTGGTATCGGCAATGATACGTTGGAGGGTGCTACAGGTAACGACACACTCGAGGGTGGGGAGGGTATAGATCGAGCCGTTTATTCCGGTGCTTTTGACGACTATCAATTGAAAATAGATGTAGAAACTGGAACCCTGTATGTAGTGGACGTTAGAAGTGAAATGCTTGCTCTTGATGCAAATGGAAATCCAGTATATGTCAATGGAGTCGTGGCAACTGTACCTATTAACCCCAATCTTCTTGATGGGGAAGACTACCTATCGAGTATTGAGTTACTGCAATTCTCTGACGATTCTGAATATCGATGGATGCCAGAGACCAATGCCTCACCCGAAGATGGCATGATTCAAGTTGAGTTAATCCCATGGGATGGAAATATGGACATTCTTTCAATCATAAACCCACTTGAAGACATCACTACCGTAGGTTTCGCGTCTTAACTTCGCTCAAAAAAGGCAGAGCCAAGAGGCTCTGCCTTCTCCCATTTGACTGACTACGTTTCCAGGAGATTACCATGCCCCACCTGAAACCCCTGACTATCCTGCCTCTTACCATATTCCTGATTTCTCCCCAGGCCCGAGCCGCAGACCCTTCTCCCTGTAGTGGGCTGCTATCCCTCGGACTGTATAACACGACGCAGCGCACGGATGATACTCAGGCTCGTTCTTTACTGGTTTCGGATTTTTGCTCCAGGGATTTCTCTCAAATCAATGATTCCGACTTCGACAGTAACAGTCAGGCGCAACTCATCAGGGCCAGCTATAACGCTCTGACCGGAAGTTTTCCCACCCTGAATACGGATATCCGTAACAGTATTCAAAACAAGCAGAAGGAATTGTGTACTGCTTACGGCTATGGTAGTTCAGAGTATCTCAAGAACACGTCTGATACCGCCAAAAACATGTATCAATCTGCCTTGAAATCCTGGGGGGAATGTAATGATCTGAACACCAGTAGCCTGCAATTCAAAGCCAATCCGTCTCGTGTTCCACAAAGCATTACGGTGGATTTATCCACCAGAGCAACCAACAACGGCCTGGCTTTGACAGGCGTCAATCAGAGTGGCGGCAAAGCCTTGTGTACCACGACCCTGCCACCCAAAAATGCAAGCTCAAGAAATGCGAATGTCATTACGGTAGACAACAGTACATATATTGCCTTCAACACCCCGGCGACGGTATCCATAAGTTGTAACCGGGATATGGTTGACGATGGTATGGGAGGTAAATATGCCGAAGAAACCGATATGGAATTCAAAACGACTGTCGGATCCGTCAGATTTAGCATGGCCGCGATAGGTAAAGTGCCGAGGGTGGATTATGACAAGGCTGTTGCTGACGTGAAAAATTTGGCTGATACCAAAATATCAATAATTTCGGATTCTGTACAAAACATGAACAAACTCATATCAGGTAATACTGATTTGACCACTATCATCCAGAATAGCACGTTGCCATTACTGTTGAGAGTTGTTCCAGCAGGCACCATCATGGCTTATTGGAGTAAAACTATTCCAGAAGGTTGGTTGCTATGTGATGGCTCGAAAATTCCAGATGGTGCAGTTTATGACTCTTTGCGTAAAGTAGTAGGAGCAAATATACCTGATCTTAGAGGCACGTTCTTGCGAGGCGCAGGACAAAATAGCAATACGGCTCTACAATATAGTGGCGATAGCACTAGAGAGATAAGTCAAGTGCAATTGGATACTTTCAAATCACATAGCCATAGTTTCGATGATTACACTTATTCGGAGATTAAAGGGATTTTTGGGAATGGTGGACGTTACGGAGCCCATGCTGGGGATGACTACGATAATTCGCCGGCCAGTCCATGGAATCATGATACTTATACCACTGGCGATGGAGAAACACGACCAAAAAACATATCTGTTAACTGGATCATAAAATACTGATTACGGTTAGCCGGCGTAGGTTACTCTCTTCCCGCCCTAAGAATACCCATTTTTTACAGGTAGATGAATTTTTTTCTCGTTACCACGCTCCTGCGTTGGTAGCGCATACGGAGGCTGAAAGGGCACTGTTCCCGCCTCAACCCTGCTGCGTGTTAACGCTTACGGTGATTATCTTGACCATTGGAGGTACGCATTCTCACGCAGGAGCGCGGGAACGAGAAAACGGTCTCAACTGGTTAGCTTATGGCAGGTAATTGCTGACTAAACAAGTATTTTCAGGAGTTTTATATATGAAAAAATCAAGCACGGTCATGATTATGACTTGGCTATTCACCGCCTCACCCACCTGGGCCGATACCTCCCCCTGCAACGGCCTGTTATCGCTGGGTTTGTACAACGCCACACAGCGCACCGATGCCAAACGAGCGTATGCGGTACTGGATTCCAAATTCTGTTCGGCTGATTTCAGCACCCTTACAGACCCTAACAAATACCAACCCGGTACTTCCAGCAATGGCCAGGTGCTGGAGATCGAAGCCAGTTATGATCTGTTGATCGGTTCTTTTGCCAGTGATCCCGGCAAAAGAAACAGTATTATCCAGGAACAAGCCCGACGGTGTAAAAATAACTTCAATAGTGGTGATTATTTTAATAATACTTCCGAAGAGGCCCGGTTAGCTTATCAAGGTACACTGGAAGCCTGGAATCAATGTAATGCACTGAATACCGGTGGAGTGAAGTTTAATGCCAAAGCATCTTCTAATTTACAAGGCTTCACGGTTGATTTATCCGTTCCAATACTGAACCGCGAGAATCCCCCTGCATTCAGGGGAGTCACTCTGGAAGGCGGTAATGCGACCTGTACGACTCAACTGCCTCCCCGTAGTACGGCCTCCATCAGTGGCAAACTGATTACGGTCAATGCCAGTACCTATCTCAATCTCAATACTACGCCCCTCACCATCAACTGCAAACGGGAAATGCTGGACGATGGTGGTGGAACGGACGGGAAATATGCTGAATTTACCGGTCTGCATTTTGATACCAGTGCAGGAGCAGTCGTAGTGCCCTTGGCCGCGATAGGTAAAGTGCCGAGGGTGGATTATGACAAGGCAGTGGGGGATGTGAGGGTTTTGGTGGATGCCAATAATGCCAAAATTGACGGCGTGCAGGGCGAAGTGGCAGGGATTAAAACCTCAGTAGCGACTGTACAGACTAAAGTGGGAAGTTTGGAGACGATAGTTAACCCTATAGTAAGTTCCATACAATGGATTGAAATAACTCCAGGTATTACTGAATGGTTTTTTGGTGGTGGATGGGGTGTCTCTTATGGAGCAATAACTTTAAATCCAAGTACTATTCCAAGTAATGCTCGATATGTTCTAGCAGATGTATTTGTTACAGCATCAACTGGTGATCATCAAAATGTTGTTTTAGGAAGAGATGTTTCAATACAAAAGAATTGGGTTGATTTGAGAGGTCAAAAACCTTCTACTCAGTTTGGAACTTTAGCTAGACAATCAGTAACATTAACTTATCCAGGAGATAAAGATGTTTTTAGCCCTAATTATGGGCAATGGTATTCGAGTCAGCATATACCGTGTAATGGCCGAACAATATATTTTGGAAATTACAGTAATAGTGGAAGTACTGGATGGGTATATGTGATAGTTAAAGCATATTCATTATAAGAGGATAAAATGCAAAGTTTTCTCGTTACCACGCTCCTGCGTGGTAACGCATACGGAGGCTGAAAGGGCACTTTTCCCGCCTTAACCCTGCTGCGTGTTAACGCATACGGAGATTATCTTGACCAATCCAGGTACGCATTCCCACGCGGGAGCGCGGGAACGAGAAAAAAAGTCCATACCCGCCAGGAAATATACTCCACCCGAATAAACATTGATTACCGATCCGTATTCTCGAATCGTTACTCGTCAACCACGCCCAATAGCTGGATGGGAAAGAAAGAACCGCACCAATTCCCTCTGATTGGCTGTGCAGGTTTTAGCAAACAGGTTTTTGAGATGGGTGCGCAGAGTGTTGATACTGATGGTCAGCACTTCGGCAATGTCGTGCGTACTCTGCTGTTCCAATAGACACTGCAATACCCTGGTTTCGGCTGGGGTCAGCCGGTAGGTTTGGGCAAACAGGGGGAGGCCCTCGGAGGCGGTGCGTTCCGGGGTGGAGATCAGGGCCAGAATTTTGGCGGCGGACGGTGTGCCGGGATGAATGATACGCAGCGGACTGAAGGTCAATATCCATTGTCGCTGCCGAGCGGGATTTTCCAGCCGGACGTTGCTGCCTATATTCAGTGCCGCTTGCGCCAAGGCTTCTTTGAGGCGGGCCGCACTGTTCGGGGTGGCAGCGGTGAGGCGATGATTGACGACGATGGGTCCACAGCCCTCGCGAAAAATAGCCTCGGCATGCCGATTGGCGTACAGGACTCGTCCCTTATCGTCTAGTAGCAGTATGGCCTGGGTCATCTGATCCAGGGCTGCTTCGCGCAAGATGCAGGTTTCGTGATGGTGTCCCATTTGCTGACGGATGCGTAGAGCGCGTTGCAGATGGGGGCTTAACCGCCGAATAAATCGCTCATCATGCTGGCCGAAATCTGCGGTACCCACTGAGCGGAAGAGCGTCAGGTGAGTTCTTGGAGCCAACTCAGGCTTGCTGTCATCAAACAGGACGTTGGATAGAAATACTTCCACGTCCATGAGGCGCAGACAGTCCTGGTAGACTTCGGTGCGGCGCAACTCCTCCCTTGAAACCAACGCTTCCCCCCGCGCACAAGCACCCTGTGAAAATAAATTCGCCTGGATTGCCCGTTGCGACCAAATGTCGTAGCGCCAGTAGTGTTGGGTGTAGAGGTTCCATAAGTCTGGTTGGATATGCTGGTTGAGTAGAAATGGTTGACTTGTTGCCGGGTTTACGGCCGGGCTAAACAGCATCGACTGACTGGCCCCGACAAGCTCCATGATACCGCCTATGGCCGGTGTCCAGAGTGCGTCATCCAAGGCGGCATCGTATATGGCACCGACCAGTTCATTCCAGTTACGGCGTGACTTGCTCATGTCTATATCCCCTCACAATTTCAATAACAACCAGGCATAAAACGCAGTACCTGGATAATCAACACTTTAAATTTTCTCCGCGCACATACGTTTCCAGCATCCGGGTAAAGCGATAGTCGATTGGCGCGTTGATGCGGTAAACCTGGTTTACAGGTAATTAGTTTCCGACATTTTTGTAAGAAATGCCCCGGTACACGCCCTCTGCCCACAGCGTGGCCGGTACTCCCTGCGTTTGCCATTCCCCCGTACATGCAGACTGTTCCGAGAAGCCACGTTCGACTGCCACTGCCCAAGCCGTCCGGCAGTACAGCGTCAAGATTGCTGATCCCTGGCAGCGAGTCA
>JBPCSC010000287.1:0-7846 GCA_051007495.1 Methylococcaceae bacterium
GCATTCCCCTGAGTTTTCCGGTTGAGGTGGACACCCTGGACGAAATTGTGCTGATTTTCCGCCATTCTTCCGGCTTGCGGTTTGACCCTGCCCTGCCCCATTTTCACCTTTACGGAACGGATCTCTGTCTTAGTGCCAGGGCTTTGGGACGACTGGCCTGGGTGATTCCGCTTCCTTGTATTCACAACACCCATGAACTGATTGAACTTCCGGCTGAATATTATTTATGTTATGATTACATAAAATTCAAGTGGTGGCAGTATCTACCCATACACACGCCCTGTTCCCGCATATCTTTATTCAATGAGGATATTTATTTTAGAAAACTGCGTGAATTTTATCGGTTCATGCGGGGTAAATCTCTGGTGGCCCAACCCAGAACCGCCCAACCCGCCGAGTTATTTTTTAATCTGTGCGCTGAAAACCTGGCCTTATACTCAAAATCACCTCAAACCAAAGCTTTTCCTTAGGTTGAATCGGGTTTCCGCACCCGAAGCCGGAAAACAGAAAGCCCCCCGGACAGTCGCTTCTTCCTGCGCTTCCCGGCACGACTGAACGGGAGGGTGGTTGTTACCAAACCGTGTGCTATTCGGGATTAAATCCATGAGATCCTGCCTGCCCTGAATTAAACCACAAGATAGTCAGAAATGACTTTCTGTATTGCATTACCCTTTTATATCCACCGAGAGTATGTCCGTGCCATCCGATATTCCTGTTTCCACTCCTGCTCCTGAATACCCCTATCAACGTTTTTCTTCCGAATTGGTGTCACGAGGTAAAATACGTGAACAGGAAGTCCACCGCGCCCGTCTTTTAGGTGCCAAGGCTGGCGATCAAAAACTGCCTGCTTTGTTAATCCGTCTGGGTTTGGTGTCTGAACGCGATGCCGCAGAGGTATTGGCTGAAGTCAGCGGCATTCCTTTGGTTTCTCCCCAGGATTTCCCCGATGTTTCGCCTTTGCCTGATCACTGGGCGGCCCGTTTTCTCAAGGAACATCATCTTTTAGGTATAGCGTCCCGGGAGGATTCCCTGGTTATTGCCGTGGCAGATCCCCTGGATGCCGAATTAAAAGATGCCTTGTCCCTGGCCAGTGACAAACCCATAGAACTGTGCGTGGGTTTACCTTCTGAAATTGACCGCGCACTGGAACTGCATTTGGGTTCTGGTAAAACCCTGATGGGGGAGATTGTCGATGATTTTGGCAGTGATGAGGATGTAGACGAAGCGGATGTGGAACACCTCAAGGATCTGGCTTCCGAAGCCCCGGTCATACGGATGGTCAACCTGATTATGCAAAGAGCGGTGGAATCCCGCGCCTCGGATATCCATGTTGAACCGTTCGAGCAGCATCTTAAAGTACGTTTTCGGGTTGACGGGGTTTTGCGGGATGTAGAGGCCCCGCCGGTGCGCTCTACTGCGGCGGTTATTTCCCGCATCAAGATCATGGCCAAACTCAATATCGCCGAACGCAGGCTTCCGCAGGATGGCCGTATCAAACTGCAAACCCAGGGTAAAGAGCTGGATCTACGGGTATCTACCGTGCCCACTTTATACGGTGAAAGTGTCGTCATACGCTTATTGCATAAAGAAAGCATACAGTTTGATTTTTCAGCCCTGGGTTTTGAAGGTAAAGCCCTGGATCGTTTCCTCGACATACTTAACCTGCCACACGGCATTATCCTGATTACCGGGCCTACCGGTAGTGGTAAAAGCACTACCCTGTATACCGCCCTGCACCGCATCAATACGCCTGAGCGTAAAATCATCACGGTGGAAGACCCGGTTGAATATCAACTGGAAGGGGTGAATCAGATTCAGGTTAAACCGCAAATCGGCCTCACCTTTGCCGGGGCTTTGCGTTCAATAGTCCGACAGGATCCGGATGTCATCATGATTGGTGAAATGCGTGATCTTGAAACCGCCCGTATTGCCGTGCAATCTGCCCTGACCGGTCACCTGGTATTGTCCACCCTGCATACCAACGATGCCGCCGGTGGGGTTACCCGGTTAATGGATATGGGTCTGGAAGATTATCTGATTACCTCCACGGTTAACGGTATTTTAGGTCAGCGTTTGGTGCGTAAACTATGCCCTCATTGTCGGGAGCAATACCCGGCCTTACCTGAAGTGGTTGAGGAAATGCGTTTGCGCCGTTTTATACCCGAAGGCACTGTCTACTTATTTCGCCCTAAAGGGTGTGATCAATGCATTGGGGCGGGGTATCGTGGGCGTTTGGCGATACAGGAATTTTTAGTCATGACCGATGCCCTGCGCCGTTTGGTCATGAGCCATGCCCAATCCAGGCAAATTGAGGAAGTGGCCTTGCAGGAAGGTATGAGCACCATGTATGAAGACGGGCTTAGAAAATCCCTGGCGGGGTTAACTACCTTGGAGGAAGTGCTTAGGGTCACTTCTGACACCTGATGTCGGTATCCACACCCTCTATCAAGCGTTTACGCATCGGTTTAACCGGCGGTATCGGTTCGGGTAAAACCACCGTAGCCGGTTTGTTTGCCGAAAAAGGCGTAGCCGTATGGGATGCCGATCAAATCGCCCGGGACTTGCTCGAACCGGGCGAAGTGGCCTTGGCGGCTATTGTGGCCCGCCACAGTACGTGTATACTTTACGAGGGGCGGTTGAATCGCCCGGCTCTTAAACAGCTGATTTTTGCTCACCCCGAAGAGCGGATTTGGCTGGATGAGTTAATGCACCCTCTGGTATATCAACGTTTGGACTGGCTGATGCAAACACACCCTGATACGCCTTATCACTTGGTGGTCGTTCCACTGCTGCTTGAATCCGGCCGGCGTGATTTTGTCGACGCGCTCTGGGTGGTCGATTGTCCTGAAGCCGTGCAGCGCGAACGGGTGGCGCGGCGTGACGGTCTGGACTCGGCCTTGATTGATCGCATCATGGCCAGCCAATTCAGCCGCAGTGAGCGTCTGGCCCAGGCCGATGCCGTGATCGACAACGCCACCACTCCAGCCCACTTGCATGAACAAATTGACCGCCTGCACGGTTCACTTCTAGCCACCTTGTCTTACGCGCATGACCGATCATGATTCCCTGGCACGGCTAGCCGGAGCGGGTAGCCAAACGCTCAACCGCCTGGTTCGTCTGGGTATTTTTACCCGACATGATTTGCTGTTTCATTTGCCCACCCGCTACGAAGACCGAACCCGTATTGAGGCGATAGGCCATCTTAATCCTGGCCAGCAGGCCCAGGTTGAGGGCCGGGTTGAACTGGCTGAAGTCGTTTCAGGCAAGCGGCGGGTGCTGCTCTGCCGCATCCGTGACGACAGCGGTCGGCTGCATCTGCGGTTTTTTCATTACACGGCGCGTCAAATTGAACAACTGGCTCCGGGGGTGGCCATTCGCTGTTACGGTGAGGTCAAGGCCGGTTATTACGGCCTGGAAATGGCCCATCCTGACTATCAACTCCTGACCGCGCTGGATCCGGACGAACCGGATTGCACCCTGACACCGGTCTATCCGGCAACTGAAGGTCTGCATCAAAAAACCCTGAGGCGGTTGGTGCGGCAAGTGCTGGAAGGCGTAACGACCGAATCCCTGCCCGATTGGCTGCCGCCTGATTTACCTGGGCTTGAGAGCACGCTTTCGCTGATACACGCCATTCGTGTGCTGCACCAACCTCCCGCCAACAGCCCTGCCGATTCCCCTCTGTTGCTGGCCGCCCGTGAGCGATTGGCCTTTGAAGAATTGCTGGCCCATCATCTGAGTTTGAGCCGCACCCGGCTTCTCATGCAGACGCATACGGCTCCGGTTTTTCCCTCTGATGCCGAACTGAACACCCGCTTTCAAGACAGCCTGCCGTTCGCCTTGACGGGCGCGCAACAACGGGTGATTGCCGAGATTCAAACCGATGTCGGCCAAGCCCGCCCGATGATGCGCCTGGTGCAGGGGGATGTGGGCTGTGGCAAAACCATAGTCGCGGCCTTTGCCGCGTTGATGGCACTAGGCTCCGGCTACCAGGTGGCCTTGATGGCCCCCACCGATTTGCTGGCCGAACAACACGCACGCAATTTCAGGCCGTGGCTGGAGCCACTAGGCGTGAACGTGCTGTTTTTGTCAGGACGCATTAAAGGCTCAGGCCGGCGATCGGCGTTGAAGGCCCTGGCCGAAGGTGCTGCGGGTCTGGCCATAGGCACACACGCCCTGTTTCAGGACGCAGTCGAGTTTCAGCGTTTAGGGCTGGTCATCATCGACGAGCAACACCGTTTTGGCGTGCATCAGCGGCTGGCACTGCGCAGCAAAGGCGAGGCGGCGGGGCTGTATCCCCATCAACTCATCATGACCGCCACCCCCATACCCCGCACCCTGGCCATGCTCAAATACGCAGATCTTGATCTCTCCATCATCGACGAAAATCCGCCCGGTCGCACGCCGGTCACCACCCGGGTGATGCCCACGCCGCGTCGTCCCGACATCATGGCCCGGATCACCGATTGGGTAGGTTTGGGGCGGCAAGTGTATTGGGTTTGTCCTCTGATTGAGGAATCAGAACTGCTGCAATGCGAAGCCGCCGAAAAAACCGCCGCGCTATTGGGCGAGGCTTTGCCGGGTATACGGGTGGGTCTGGTGCATGGTCGGCTTAAATCGGCTGAAATAGAAGCGATCATGGAGCATTTTAAGGCGGGAGACACTGACTTGCTGGTGGCGACTACCGTCATTGAAGTGGGTGTGGATGTCCCCAATGCCAGCCTGATGATTATCGAAAATGCCGAGCGTATGGGTTTGTCCCAGTTGCACCAATTACGCGGACGAGTAGGACGCGGCCAGACGGAATCGCACTGCATACTGCTGTACCAACCGCCCTTATCGGCCACCGCCCGTTTGCGCCTGGGGGTTATGCGCGAGTCCGACGATGGCTTTGTCATCGCCGAACAAGACCTTAAACTGCGTGGGCCAGGTGAGTTGTTAGGCACCCGCCAAACCGGCCAGATTACCTTTCGCATAGCCGATCTGGCCCGTGATGCTCACCTGATGGAACGCGTACACACCGCTGCCGAATACCTGCTTGACACTCAGGCCGATACCTCTGAAAAACTCATGAACCGCTGGATCGGCCAGGATACCCGTTTTGCGGATGCGTGAGTGGATGAGTCATTTTCAGTATAACCGGGTAAAAAACACGCCATCAGGGAAGAGTGATCAGATGAACACCTATGGAATAAATAACTGTGCGCCAGCAGGTTTTTATACTGGCGTGGCGCACGATACCTTTTTTCCAGCGTGCCTGGAAAACCCATGGGGGAATACGAAATAGTCTCGTTCCATATTATGCGGATTCCCTCATCACCATCGAGCCTTCCATAATCATTTACCGGAGTCCACCATGACAGACACCCACACTCAACCGACCGTTAAATTTCGTTACGAAGAAACCGTAGAAGTCAATGAAGCGATGTGCAAGCTTAAAAAAATCAAGGAGAAATATGACCGGGTGGAAACCAGGCTTGATTCCCTGGCCTACAACTGGGATCGTATATTTCTCGACATATACGATGAAATTCTGGATACCCTGATAAACCTTGTCATTTCCAGAATATTCGATATGTCTCCACCTGAAACGATTAGCGGGATAAACAACTTGCATGACTACCTGCGCTTAATGAAAACAGAAGGCGACAGAAACCCTCATTATCCGGAAGAACTGAAGAGGCTTAAGGCGGCCATTTTCGAGGTGATCCGGAGTTTAGACCCTGAAGACCAGTTTGTACTGCTGGCCTACTGCCTGGATTTTGCGTCCCGTTTCGACATACTCTACGACTGGACTTTCGAGGAAGTACCTGAAGCCATTCTGGAGAGTAAGGAAATCATAGTGTTCAACACACTGAAAGAACCGATACTGGAAAGGATTCCTGCTTTTGCGCCGCAGGATTAAAACCGGCACGGACAAGCGAGTGCCTCCATTGAAGCCCTGGCCAGGACATTAAACCAGACTGAGGATGAGTTCCGGGTGGCCCGGCAGAACATTGTGTGCGTTTATCCGGCTGCGATTGCCCTCTACACCCGCGCCAAAAAAGCTAAAATACGCCGCTCACCCGAACGAAATCCTGAAGCCCCCATGACACACCCCACCGACACTCAAGACACCGTCAGAGCCTTACACTGGAGCGATGCCGGATTAAACATCCTTGACCAGCGCAAACTGCCGGCTGAAATCTGCTATCAATGCTGCGAAACCTCCGGCCAGGTCAGTGCCGCCATCGCCAGCATGCAGGTCAGAGGGGCACCGGCCATTGGCATAGCCGCCGCGTATGGTGTGGTGTTAGCCGCACGACTCCGGCATGCCGACCACCCCCTCAACTGGAAATCTGCGCTGTCGGCCGATCTGGAAGAACTGGCCCGGTCACGCCCCACGGCGGTTAATTTGTTCTGGGCACTCAACCGTATGCAGCGCGTGATCGACACCCTGGCCGAGGCGGATCCCACCCCGGTTTTGCTGGCCGAAGCGCGGGCCATCCACGAAGCCGACATCGCCGCCAACCACACCATGGGCCGCTTGGGTGCGGCTTTACTGGAAGGCTCCAGCGGCCTGCTCACCCATTGCAATACCGGTTCGCTGGCGACCGGCGGGTTTGGCACCGCCTTGGGCGTGGTACGCACGGCCCATGCGGCCGGCCTCGCGCACATTTACGCCACCGAAACCCGCCCCTGGTTGCAGGGGGCACGCCTGACCATCTGGGAACTCGAACAAGACGGCATTCCCGCCACGCTGATTGCCGACTCCTCCGCTTCCTGCCTGATGCGCCTGGGTCGAATACAGTGGGTGATCGTCGGTGCTGATCGTATTGCCGCCAATGGCGATACCGCCAACAAGATCGGCACCTATGCTCTGGCGGTTGCCGCCAAATACCACCGGGTGCGTTTCATGGTGGTTGCCCCCACTTCCACCATAGACTGGAACACCCAAGACGGCAGCGGCATTGAAATTGAGGAACGCCATTCCTCAGAGTTACTCAGCGACTACTTCCAGAGGGAAGACAGCCTGATTCAGGCGTGGAATCCGGTCTTTGATGTCACCCCGCATGAGTTGATTGACGCGATCGTCACCGAACGTGGCATTGTGCAGCATCCCACAGCAGAAACCCTGTCAGCCTTGCGCTAAACCTTGTGTTCAAACCATGCAAAACCTGATCGCCATAGCCTTGGGAGGATCGGCAGGTGCCTTGGCCCGCTTTTATACCGCCACGGGCATACAGGCCTGGTTGGGTCGGGATTTCCCACACGGAACCCTATTCGTCAATGTATCGGGATCGTTTTTAATGGGCTTTTTGACCCAACTCCTGTTGCTGCGTTATCCCGATGCCACGGCCTTACGTTCCGCCGTGCTGGTCGGTTTTTTAGGTGCGTACACCACCTTTTCAACCTTCTCACTCGAAACCTTCACCCTGCTGGACCAAGGCCGTTTACTCAAAGCCACTACGTACGCCACACTCAGCATTGTGCTGTGTATAGTGGCCACCTGGATGGGCATGCTCATCGGGCGGCGCGTGTTCAGCCTGGAATGGCCCACATGGCTAAGCGCGGTCGATGCTCAGGCCTGGGTACGTCTGGGTGCACTTTTAGGCCTGGGCTTTATTTTTGGCCTGATGAGCGAGTGGGCATTTCTGCGTTATGAATGGATACTCAACACCCGCACCATCATCATACTCAGCGTACTCGGCGTTTTAACCGCAACCCACCTTGTGCTGATCGTCCCCACGCTGGCGGGTCACCCACTGGAACACCACGCCGTACTGCCCTGGTTTCTGGCCAGTGCTTTGGGCAGTGGCATATCGGTATGGGCCGGAATGGCCGTGGCCAGACCCTGACCTTAAAA
>JBPCSC010000288.1:0-1687 GCA_051007495.1 Methylococcaceae bacterium
CGATGCTGCCTTCACTCATGCGTAACACTTCCGTATCCTTGTCATCAATACGCTGCAGTTCCAGTTCGGGTTTTTGGTCTTTATAGGCATGGCGTATGGCTGTCAGGCTTTTGTCTGACTTGCCCATAAGTATCTGGTTGCCTTGGGTATCCATGGCCAGTCGTGCACCATCACGCCAGTCCAGAAGTTCGGCTATCCGGGC
This sequence comes from Methylococcaceae bacterium, assembly GCA_051007495.1. Taxonomy (GTDB): domain Bacteria; phylum Pseudomonadota; class Gammaproteobacteria; order Methylococcales; family Methylococcaceae; genus CAIVXW01. Next base: position 203 of record JBPCSC010000288.1, read on the forward strand.
TTCAAGCATGTAAAGATCAACAAGAACCCTGGCCTTTTTATACAATGGAAAATAAAACTGCCCCGTTAGAAAACCCGGCTCAAAAGGTACTTTTATTTTTTTATCTTCCCATAACGGCAAACTCACCTGATAGAAATCCAGGGAAGTATCCGAATCCTGTTCAAACTGGTAGGTCAGATCCTTGTCCTCACCCTCGTCACTCACCACAAAACCCTCTACCTGCATAGGATAAGCCGGTATTATATAGTCGGGCAGACTGACACTGGATTCTTCAGCGTGCTCAAGAACCAGAGAGGAGTTCATGTGGTAATAGGCGTAATCCATATTGTGATCGTTGTTAGGGTCATCCGAAACGCTTTCAGCAGAGAATCTCCATTCCTTGATCCGGTAATCGGTGTTCTCCCATTCAAGCCAATCACCCGGCTTGAACATGACTGCCGGTATGGTGTTAAGATTCAGCACACATTCGACCTGACGAACAACCAGACGACTGGTTTCCAGTTGCACCCGTTCATCATGATCAGCCTTGATGGGTTTACGAATCAGATAATCCTTACGTATGGGCGACACCCCCAGGCTGTTTTCAATAGCGGTAGTTTCAGGGGTTGTCACAGAGCCATTCAGGATACGGGGTTGTGCCCGGTTTTGAGAGGGGTATATGCGCGTCGATACCGAAACCAGTTCGGGTTTGATGGGGGTGGAATTCCCCTCTGATGGTTTACTGGCCGCCAGATTGTAGGAGTTGTTTGAATAATCATGAAAAAATACTCCGTTACGAGTATCCACCAGCGCCATGACAAAATCGTAGAAGCTGGCCATATTGCCCGATATACCTAAAGCAATAACCAGCATCGGCAAGGATTTATCCAGTTCATCCCAGTCACTGTTGAGGGTTATCTGTTCGCCTGCGTGTTCGGTCAGTACCTTGTTGAAGCTTGTGTCCAGGTACAGTTCACAGGGATAATGCTGATGCCATAATACCGCAGCCACATCGGAGAACTGCATGTTATATTCCCTTAAATATATCAAGGGTTTATCCGGCCTGGATGATTCAAGGACATAATCACGTATATTTCTATGGGTGACCATGCCATGCAATACCAGCGGAAGTGCTGTTTCATCAGCGCGTATCACCCTGGACTTAATTTCCAGAGTACACTCCAGTACATCATCCTTGCAGAAGACAATATAGGGTTCATCCACTCCATGTGCCAATGAAACAACAAACCGCACAGAACCGGAAAAACCATAAGATTGAAGATTAAGTTCAAGCTGACTGACCTGCCCAGGTTTTATTTCGGTTGTTTCATCATTCTGGATCAGGGTCAGAGCGATGGATAAATCCTCGGTAAATGAATTCATCCGCTTACCAGATACTTATCCAGTACAGGATCAAGCACAAGCCTCAGCGAACGGGCATTTTTTTTGACTATGCAATCAATCCTGAAAGACAGCTTGAACAGGTTTTCGTCCTTCACCTCAATG
>JBPCSC010000289.1:0-2440 GCA_051007495.1 Methylococcaceae bacterium
ACGATGTAAATATCGTTGCCATCGCCGCCCTTCATGGTGTCGATGCCGGTGCCGCCATCCAGGGTGTCGTTGCCATTGCCGCCGTCGAGCAGGTCGTTATCTACGCCGCCGCTCAGGCTGTCCTGGCCTGCACCACCCAGGAGGGTGTCGTTACCGGATCCGCCGATGAGTACGTCGTTATCTATGCCGCCATCCAGGGAGTCGTTGCCGTCGTTGCCGATCAAGGTGTCATTGCCGTTCAGACCGATGAGGGTATCGTTGCCCTTCAGGCCGTCGATTTTGTCGGCCCCTTTGGTGCCGGTGATTTTGTCATTTCCAGTAGTTGCAGGGTTGCTAGTTGCCATGTGTTTAACTCCAAAAGGTTTGAGATTGAGTGGTTCAATTAAGATCATCCTGGCCTCCCGCCACGGTCAAGCCCTGACCGGTTGGACTTCATGTCCCTATTCCTTCAACCAAGCTCCTTCGATCGTGTGCCTCCTTGTCGGCGTTCGCATTCGGTGCGTCCTGTCCGTTGAGGTGTACTGTAGACCTTTGTACGGGAAAATACTGTGAAATATATCACATTTTTCACGTGATTCCGGACACAGAACCGTTCATGTCACTGGTTTATCCTGTCACGGTAACGATACGGTTTAGTGGTTTCCGACTCAGTCGCGGTCGCCACTATCGACCGTATCCGTGTTTTCTTTGGCGTTTAATTTTTATCCGTTCATTTGCGTGTCAGCGTGAGGTAATGATAAAAAACAGAACATTTACAGACGATGCTTCCGATATAAACCCTTACTCACCCTAAGCATCAACACAATAACACAATTCTTTCACGCTTAACCCTAACCGATTCACTGGAGATTTCCACCATGGCGACCAAGAAAAAACCTACCGCTAATAATGACAAAATAATAGGTACATCCGGCAATGATTCCATCAATGGTCTGGCCGGCAACGACACCATTACGGGCTTGTCCGGCAAAGACACCTTACTGGGCGGAACCGGTAATGATTCCCTCGACGGCGGGGTCGGCAACGACTCCTTGCTGGGCGGTGCGGGCAAAGATACGTTGATCGGCGGCGGCGATCACGATGTGCTCGATGGCGGTGCCGACGATGATCTACTCAACGGCGGGGCAGGAAACGACACCCTGGATGGCGGAACCGGCGCAGACACTTTGATTGGCGGCGACGGCAACGACGTATACATAGTGGACAACACCCGTGACCTCATTGTTGAGTCCAGCGGCAGAACCAGCGGTCAGGATTCAGTCAAGAGTTCAGTCAATTACATCTTGCCAGCCAATGTGGAAAATCTGGAACTGACCGGTCTGGCCAATCTGAAAGCTACCGGCAGCGATGGCAAAAATCTGATCATCGGCAATGCCGGCGACAATCTACTGGATGGCAAAAACGGTTTTGATACCCTGATGGGCGGTGAAGGCGACGACACCCTGCTCGGCGGGGGCGGCATAGACAAGCTGATCGGAGGCGATGGTTCCGACACGTATCAAATCAGCAGCACCGAAGACATCATCGTTGAAACCGCCAAAGATGGCGATCAGGACGTGATCGAAACCAGCGTCAGTTACGCTTTGGGCGACAACCTGGAAGTGATGGTGCTGACCGGCAATGCCCGCATTGATGGCACCGGCAACGCGCTGGATAACACACTGTATGGGAACGACTCAGGCAACGAACTTTCAGGAGAAGCCGGAGACGATTCAATCAGCGGCATGGGCGGCGACGATACCCTGCAAGGCGGGGAGGGCGACGACACTATTGATGGAGGGGAAGGAACGGACACGGTGGTCTATGCCGGCAATCAGGATGGCTACAACATTATTTATGATGCCGACAGCCAGACCTGGCTGATTGAGGATGTCAACGATGAAGACGGCGAGGAGGGTACGGATGAACTGACCAATGTGGAGTTTTTGCAGTTTGCCGATGGCCTGTACGACCCCGCCCTGGCCAATAAGCCCACCGCCAGCATCCATGATGTGAGCCAGGCCGAAGGCAGCAGCAATACGCTGACCTTATTCAATTTCACCGTAAGCCTGTCTGCACCGGCTATTGACCCTGTCAGCATTGATTACAGCGTGCAAGCCGGTACAGCCATTGCCGGTGTGGACTACGCCGACACCAGCAGCACACTGAACTTCGCTCCGGGTGAGTCCAGCCAGGTCATTTCCATACCGGTTTTTGCCGACAAAATCCCCGAAACAGACAAAACCTTCGAGGTGCTGTTGTCCAATCCGGTTGGTGTTGATCTGGATGTAACGGCCAGCACGGCGATCGGCACCATCCAGGATGACGACAAAGTGGAGCTTTCAATTTCCAGGCTGGATATTCAGGAAGGCAATTCGGGCAGCAAGAATGGCCAGGTATTGGTCAACCTGAGTTCGGCCACCAGCCAGACGGTCACGGTGAACTATTCCATGACGAATGG
>JBPCSC010000290.1:0-1451 GCA_051007495.1 Methylococcaceae bacterium
GTCGCCGTAGTTATCGGTGATTGATTCGATTGTGGGGGCGAATGGAGCCAGGGTGTCGGCCTTTCCCGTATCAATGCTGACGGTGCGGCTGGCTCCAATATCGCTGAGGTTGCCTGCGGCATCACGCACTGCGGCGGCCAATACGTGCGCGGATCCATTGGCCAATGTATCGGTGGTAAAGCTCCAGTTGCCTTTGTTGTCAGCCGTGGTCTGGCCGATTTGAACGGTGTAGTCGTACAGGATGACCGTGCTGCCCGGATCAACCGTGCCCTTGAGTTGCAGGGTGGTGTCGTCCGTTTTGCCTCCATTGGCTACATCTCCCTTTTTCTTGCCTACGTTGTCCAGAACTGAACTAATGGACGGTGCGGCAGGGGGCTGAGTGTCTACTGTTACGGTAACGGATTCACTGGCGACGCTTGCGGTTCCAAGCGTGTCTACCGTTGTGGCTGTAAGCAAATGCTGACCATCGGCCAGCGTGGGGGTGGTGAATGTCCAGTTTCCTTTATTGCCTGCTGTAGTCGTGCCCAGGCTGAGGGTTCCGTCGAATAATTCGACCGTGCTGTTGCCGGGGGCTGTTCCGGCGAGCTTCAGGCGGGTGTCGTCCGTCGCGCCTTGATCGGGGACTACTCCTTTTATAAGGCCTTGGTCGTCCGTGACCGTATCCAGAGTCGGGGGCTTTGGAGGTTGAGAGTCGACCACAAACGTAAAGGACGTGCTGGCCGCGCTGGAATTACCCGCTGCATCCGTGGCGATGGCCTTCAGTGTGTGTGTGCCGTCTTTCAGCGTGTTGGGGGTGTATGACCATGCTCCGGTTGGGTCGGCTTTGGTCGTGCCCAGAAGTTTTTTGCCATCAAACACGCTGATGGATGCGCTGGATTCGGTGTTGCCTGTGAGGCTTGGGGTGGAATCATCCGTGCGTGTGCCGGATGAGATGATTCCGGTGAGGCGACCGGCATCGTCGGTGAGGGTGAACTGAGGGCCTATGGGGGCTTGTGTATCAACGGTGATCTTGTACGCGTCGCTGGTAGAGCTGGTTTTGCCAGACGCGTCAATCGCGACAACGGTGAAGGTGTGGGTTCCATCCTTTAGCTCCGGTGTGGTGAAACGCCATTGGCCGGATTCATCGACCGGTATGGTTCCAAGGCTGGTCTTGCCATCAAATACTTTTACCTTCACACCCGATTTGGCCGTGCCACTGATGAGCAAAGCGGCATCATCGGTAACCCCGGCTTTGGCGATAGTCCCAACCAAAACCCCCACGTCGTCAGTAATCGTAGCAATGAGCGGGGCTTTCAGGGTGGCTTTGGGGTGTGCAGTGGCTACACCTTGTTGATCTTGAGGCGACACCGGATCGTTTACGCTGCCTTCAAGGTTCGTGGATACCAACCCCGATGATTTATCACTCAACCAGTTAATAGACATCGTCAAATTCCGCGGAAGAAAAATAAAGT
>JBPCSC010000291.1:0-6894 GCA_051007495.1 Methylococcaceae bacterium
CTTGCAGCGACTGTCTGAAAGCGGTTGCCATCTTTTGAATCAATCCGTGTTGTTAAAAGGTATAAATGATTGCCCGGACACTCTGGAACAACTCAGTGAAAACCTGTTTGAGCATGGCGTTCTGCCTTATTATCTGCATCTTCTCGATCACGCTACAGGAACGGCACATTTCGAGGTGGGAGTCGAAGAGGCAATGAATTTAATGAACGAACTTCGCTGCCGCTTGCCGGGTTATTTAGTACCGCGCCTGGTCAGGGAGGAACAGGGAGTGCCATATAAAACTCCAATAGCATCCAATCAATAACGAGTATATACCGGACAGGAAACCTCAGGTTGCGGCAAAATAATGGTTTTGACAGTGGCCGCAAGGGCCAGGGTCAAATACAGAAAGACTATGGACTGATCGAAATAACTGATCGACAGGAAGCTTATGGTATGTGCGGTCAAGGAGGCGCGAAACGCAACACCCTGACCGGGTGGCAAATTAAATCCAGTGCGTAATACCAGCAAAAAAAGCACAATCTGCAGCACGCCTCCATCTACTCCCATACGCACCAGATAATTGGTGATATCTACGTGTTGAGTACTCCATGATACCCCATAAGCCAGCCAATGGCGGGTATAATCCGAACCCGCCAGCCACCATTCATCAGCATGATTAAAAGCCGCTTCAATCAGTGCGGCACGATGCCACCCCGTACTGCCTCCGGCCAGATCAATGTAACTAATAAGATAATAGGCCGGAGCCTGCATCAGCATCTCGGCACCAATATACCCGGAACCCAGACATACCAGCATCCAGCGGATTCGTACGGGATTATTCCTCAGACATAAACCGGTTAATCCGGCCAGGGTGGCCAATATAGGGCCACTGGAAGCAGATGTTATAACCATTATCAGGCAGGACAGAATCCCCAGCATGGCTAATCCCTTGTGATAGTTCCAATAACCCATCATCAGGGGCAATACCACAGCACCTGCGGTTCCGGCCAGAATGGGGTGAGAAAACGGGCCTTGTGCGCGTATTCTGTCGCCTCTTGATTCCGCCAGTTCAGGCACCCCACCAAATATATGGAACAGATTGGTTCCATTGGTCTGTTCCAGTATCATTTCTACTGATAGAGGTATTAAAACCAGTGCCAATACGCCACAACCTCGCCAGGCATCGGCTTCCGAGCGTATTGTTATTCGCCAATAGAAATAAATGCCGATTACGTTATAAGCCAAACCCAGTCGATTCACCAGGCTTGCAGCCATATCTGCATGCAAAAAGCTGCTGATCAAACTCCACGCAACCCACAACAAAACCCATACGTCCAGTGTATTCAGGGTGATTAAACGAAATTCTCCGCGCAGCAGAAAACGTATTCCGGCCATCAATAATACCAGGCGCAAGCCGGTAAAGGTAAATACATCCATTTCCACACCCGGACTGGCCGGAATACACGCCGCACACACCGCCAAAGGCCATACCATATGCCGTAATGGCATGAACATAACCATCACGGACAGGCCCAGTATGGCAATACTCAAAGGCGCGTCCATAGAGGTATCTCCCATAAACCGTCCATTACATCACCCGCAAATTGGAAGGTGGCTCCAATAGTGGGGTTTCTTCCCATTCATAAGCCCCTCGATCCCAATTTCCATCTGCCCCTCTGGGCGTATCATGGGCATCCAGATTATAGGGGGCATCCAGGGGTTTTCCGGGTTCCGTAGCCATTTTAAGCCTGAAATTAAGGTGATCCTGATCCAGGAAGACATCAGTACGCGTATCCACTGTACCATTCGGTTCGGCGTGGGTGCTGCCTGAAGCGACAAAACGATTATAATCATGTTCCCCGAAACGGGAGAAATCCGGGCTTAGGCTGTTGACAAACAGATTATTATAGGCACGATTGCCTGAAAAGGATTGCGGCAGTACGCTCAGGCTTTGCTGGTCGATATTGACAAAGGTATTGTTATACACCCAGACATTATTCATGGCGTTACTGGTTGAAGTCCACCCGCCTATAACACCGTTCGCTACATCCCATACGACACCGGGCGGATGGTAAAACACATTGCCATACACGTATAAATGGGAATCGGGTTGGTCTATATTATTAAACATAAGCCCACCGGTAGACCGTAATGCAGTTATCAGGCTATACCGCCAGGTGATGTCTCCAATCGGGCCTTGTCCGGCACTCATCACTTCCGAATGAACATCGGGTGACCCATAATAAGAAGACACATAAAGGTGTTCAAATAATACATTTTTAGCTCGGGTAATAAACACCGGGCATCGACCGGTTTCATGCAGCCAGGCATACGCCAGAGATATATTCGCGGCGTCGTTGTAAATCGCTATTCCATCGTTGGAATAATAACCGCCCAAACCGGATACGCTGCCTTTACCTTCCATATCAACATGACTGATGCTGATGTCATGGGCATTACCACTGTAGTTAATGCGTATCAAGGCAAAGGCATCCCGTTTTTCCACGATGCGCATGCCGAAGCCCTCATTCCAGAGTTGGCGGGCACCTCCACCCGTTACGCCATCAATAGTCCAGTATGGGGTGGTAAACTCCAGCATTCCTGTAAATATAATCTGCCCATCACCCAGGGTATCCGCCCATCCGGTATCCACACCTTGATCGACCGAGGTGGCTTTACGCACGGTGATGGACAAACTCCCTGAGGCCGGGGTATTCAATAGCTGTCCTGGATATGTACCGTCAGCCAGATAATACACATCACCCCGGATCAGTGTAGTCGGAATAACCCTGTAAGCGTTGTTCCAGTCGGTTCCAGGACCCGTGCCTGTGGCCTCAGGATTGATATAATGATAGGCGGCGAGAGCCTGTGGGTTGAACCCCAGTAACAACAATAGTGAAAAGATGCCGGTATATCCAGTGTTCATGATGGTGTCCTAATAGCGTGCAGGGTAAGTGGGTCAGTATGAACCGGCTATGGGTTATTAATACCCAAGACCTGATTCTGCCCAAATCGACTGAATAAACGGCAGGCCATTGCTCCAGGTTTTAGGCAAATCCGTCAGCGTCGTGCTGCGGCTTGTTTCGATTGGCCCGGATAATATCCCGCCGCTGAGTTTTATGGAGGAATCACTACTTGCGTAGGGATTTAACACGGCCAACCAATACACCGTATTGGCGGATAGTTTTATGGCTTTTATCGGCTGGCTGTTCCATATACCGGGCTTTGGGTTTTCCATCCGTACTGAAGCCCACTGATTATCCGGATGGCCTTGATTATCACTGTAAATACCCAGTATCAGTGGACGACTGGCCGAACCCTCATCCAGACGTACTGATAATTGATTCAACAGGCCGTCACTTCTGGCCTGAATGGCCACGGCCTGACCTATGCCCGAGGGTAAAAGGCTGATTGTGCTGCCCGTGCTATTGTCTCCTAAAAGCGTGCGTGGTGGATTCGTACTGATTACGGATGTGCTCATGTCTTTTTGTATGTCGCTGGCCGACAGTGCCCTGTTATATATACGCACTTCGTCGATTAACCCAGAGAACCATTCTCCCCCATTCGGATTAGCCCCTATTCTGAGTGATCCATCTGATGTGGCCAGTACCCCGCTTAGAGATTTGTTACTCTGTTCTCGGCCATTCAGATAAAGCCTAAGATTGAATCCGTCATAAGTGCTGGCCAGATGAGACCATTGATAAATGGGTAATGCGGCAGTACCTGACAGCAGATTGGAGTTACGGGTTTCTACCCGTGTGAGAGGCAGATAACGGTATCCGCTACTGTACAGACTATAAACCGGGTAAATTCCGTTTTCGTTCAATAGTAAAGGCTGCTGTTTCTGGTTGGATTTTGGATAAACCCAGGCTTCCATGGTGAGCGCAGGCTTTATATTCAATGATGCCGCATTTTTGACGGTCAGTAACTGGTTATATCCATTAAACTGTACACCTGAACCCATGCGACCGGACGTGTAATTTACTCCAGACAATACTCCGTGATTACCCATCCCCGAGGCATCGGCAGTAAGGGAACTGCCTGTCGCTTCTTCAAACCCATACGCGGCCACCAGGCCCGTATTATTTCCGGTTTGATTGCTGCCATTACCTGATGCGGGAGAAACCACTACCAAGGTTTGGGTAGCGGTTTCAGTTCCACTGACACCACGCCCGGAAACATTAAGCCTCACCGTATACTGACCGGGTAGATTATAAATATGCAGCGGGTTTTGCAGAGTGGAACCAGAGCCATCGCCAAAGTCCCATTGCCAGGTATCGGGATATCCGTCTGAATTGTCCACCAGGTTTATGGAATACGGGGCCGTGCCTTGTGTGCCGGACAGGGAAAAACGGGCAACAGGCCTGACGGTCAATGATTGGGTGCTGCTTAGCGTACCGCCTGAATATACGACATTCAGCCTGAGGGTATATAATCCTGCAAGTGTGTAGGATTTGAGTGCGGTAGATACCGAAGGCCCTGTGCCGGAACTAAAGCTTCCGTCACCAAAATCCCAACTCCATGATTGTATGTCACCGGAGATTGCAGGTGTTAATGATATACTTAATGGTGCATTACCTGTGGTATTTGAAACCGTGAAGCCAACGACAGGTGGACTGACTATTGAAGTCTGGGCTGTAATCTCGTTTGAATACTTGCTCTCCAGAGTTTTATCCAGGTTATACGCCTTGGCGGCAAAATAATAAGGCACGCCATCCTGAAGAGTATCAAACCTAAAATGTGTAGTATTACCGGCATCCACTCCATTGGTATAGCGACCGGGTTCTGTTCCATAATCCACCTGGTATCCGCCCAGGTTTGATGAGGGACTGGCATCCCAGGCCAGGTTTATTTCTCCGGCTTCAATTGCCGTGGTAACCCACAGCAACAGCATCCCCGCAGGGATATGGCCGGTAATGGTTTTATTCCGCAACATACTGATGAATACTCGATTCACGCCACTGATGGCTACCTGATACCTCCTTTTGGTAGTTTATGGCAGTTGATATCCCGGCTTCTAAACTGAGAGCCGTCGCAGTTAAACCGGAACGTGGTCAGCAATTAATGACTACCCGTTCCGGAACTATCCGTATATCTACGTCAGGGCAGTTACCATGCCAGTGTACATAAAGCCCGTTATACGGGTTTTTGTTGGCGGGATCTCGCGTAGCCTATTCACATTTGTCGCTGTACGGCGACAGACGTGGTGTATTTTCACAGGATTCACTTATGATGGTGGGTTCTAAATTAGTCATTGAGGAGCAGTTGTGCGCAATCGTAGGGGAAGAATGACCCGCCTAAAATGCTTGGGACTGGGGCTAGTCGCCGGCTTGACCGCGTGTACCTGGGGTACTGAATACCAACCGAAGACACTTGGCCTGGCCAACCACTGGCAGGCCACACGCGGGCAATTACTCGCTGTGGAGGCGGTTGAACCGGCACCGCTGGCGGCCTGGTGGCATGCTTTGGGTGATCCGGCACTTGACCGACTCATGCGGGAGGCTTTGGCAGGTAATCTGGATTTGGCCGTGGCCACGACGCGGATTGATCAGGCGCGTGCCTACGTCAGGGGCAACCGGGCGGAACAGTTTCCGCAAATCGGGGCAGAGGCCGGAGGGCAACGGCAGAGCAATCCGTTTCCTGGGTTCGCGCCCGGCATTTCCTACAATTTGTTTCAGTTGGGATTCGACGCAGTGTGGGAGCTTGATCTGTTTGGTCGTCAGCAACGCCGTTACGAGGCCGCTGCCGCAGACCTGGATGCCGCACGGGAAGCCTATGCTGAGGCGCGGCTTACGCTCAGTGCCGATATTGCTCGCGCCTATACCGGTTTCTTAAGCCAGCGAGCGCAATGGATTTTGACTGAGGAATCATTGGCTGCAGAACGCGAGGCTGTGCGGATGACTGAACGTCTTTACGAAGAAGGCGTGGCACCGCGCCAGGATGTGATTCAGGCAAAAACTTTATGTGAGGTGGTTGAGGCTCAACTTCCTGTATTGGAGGCAGAGCAAACCGCACAACTCCGACAACTGGAATTACTCAGCGGTAAATCGCCGGGAACGCTGCTCATGGCAGAATCGGCCGCTAATCCAATAGCGGAATGGGATGACCGCTTGCCAGGCAAGGCGATATTGGACTCACCCGTGACCCGCATTCGTTTGCGTCCCGATGTTCGCGCCGCTGAACGGCGATTTGCAGCCGCTTCAGCCTTAAAGGGCGCGGCGTTGGCGGAATGGTTTCCTAAAGTTTCCTTGTCGGCGTTTTTAGGTTTACGCAATACCGATCTTGATACTGTGTTTCAGTCAGCGGCTTTTTCCTACGGAACAGCAGCCAGTTTACTGCAACCTTTATTTAATGCCGGGCGAATTCAGGCGGGTATTGATCTGGCGGATGCCCGTCAGCGTGAAGCCAGTTTAATCTACGAACAAACCGTGCTGGAATCCGTACAGGAAACCGAAACGGCTATAACCCGTTTTCTGGCAGCAGTCCGCCATCAATATACGCTAAAACAGGCAACAAACGACAGGCGCGAGACCTTGCATATTATGGAGCGACAAGCCGAAGAAGGGCTTATATCGCAGTTGGAGTTAATGGATGGCCGACGCTCGCTGCATCAAACTGAAATGGATTGGCTTAAATCCAGGGTTATTACCCGCATACATCTTATTTCAATATACAAAACACTAGGCGGTGGAACTATGCCTGAATCCGCTGCCACAGCGGAGACATCATGAAATTTCCTTATGGCCTGTCTGACTTCAAGACAATTTGTGAAGAGGATTATTTTTATCAGGACAGAACCGGGTGCATACCCCTACTCGAAAATGCCGGAAAACAACTGTTATTCCTGCGTCCGCGCCGTTTTGGCAAGAGTTTGTTGGTGTCGATGCTGGAACATTACTACGATATTCGACT
>JBPCSC010000292.1:0-2884 GCA_051007495.1 Methylococcaceae bacterium
AGATAACACTACCAGATATCCAAGCTTCTGCATGACAGGCTGGGGAATCATGCCGACCTGCTCTCCATTTTTCAGTGCCTGCACCGTTTTCAGGGTAATGCTTACCGCTTTCTCTACCCTGGCTACCTTGCCCAATATCGCGGCCACTTTGGTAGCCGCAGTCGCCGGATTCACGAACAATAATCCGACATCCAGTACATCGCCAATCATACGACCGACACCGCCGCCATTTCCGGTATTGATCTCCTGAATAATACACGGCAGGGGTTGATTGGCCAGCACCTGGCGTTGCTGCATCAGGGTGAATAATTCCTGCTCTTCCACATAGGTATCAATAACCCTAAGACCGGACAGTTTCTCTTCCAGTTTTTTAAACGTGGCCTGTTGCCGGGCCAGTTCTTGTTGCAAACGGGTCAGTTGGCCTATATCCAGAAAATCCTCGGCCGCAACGCTTTCTGGCTGCGGCAGACGCAGATTGAAGGCGTTGATTTGTGCTTCCGGTAGATCAAGCTGGCCATACTCGTGCGACACCTGGCTGAACACTCCGGCTACTGCGGCCAAAGCCGTTTTCAGCAACCCGCTTCCCTGCTCACCAAACGTATCCCAGTCTTGTTCGCCTTTTATTTGTCCGGCCTGTTCCTGCAGATTTTGGGCGAGGGTTTGCCGCTCCCGGTTTAAGGGGCTGGCGCAGAGTTGTTCAATACGTTCACGATCCTCCCGCTGTTGGGCATAAAGACCGGATTTAAGCTCGATCAGGGCTTGCTTACGCTGCATTAGTTGTTCATGCAAAGCACGCAACGCATCTTCCGACTGGGCTTCACAACTGCGCTGGCTGTCGCTGTTTTGGCCCAGGGCATTATGCAAAATGGGGCTGACTTCAGCCCGGAAGCGACGTAAGCGAATCGCTGCCGTGTCCTTTTGGGCCTCGTGTAAAAAGCTCTGAATGGCCTCTCGTCCCAGCCCGAAACGGCTGCACGGTTCCAGTTGCAGTTTCAACCCGGTGGCCGCTTCGATTTGTGTCGCCCATTGTGCCAGCGAGGGGGCTTTTTCACCCCGCGCTACAGCGGCTTCAATCATGTCCCATTGCGTCACCATAAGCCTGACGCGCTTTCCGGCCTGATGCACTTCAGTCAACAACGCGATGTCATCTTGCGAGGGGCCACGCGACCCGATGAGGTATAAAACCATATCGGCGGCCCGTATCTGGCTGAGGGTATAGGCCCGATGAGTGGCCGATAAACTGCCAAGACCCGGCAGGTCGATGATGGAAATGCCGTGTAGCCAATCAAGCGGCAGAGTGACCACGGCACATGCCGCACCCTCAGGGGCTTGAATGGCGGCGGCGGTAAATGCAGCATCATTCAGTGGAATAAGCGTGCCGTCTTGCTGGAGTTGTTGCAGGCTGCGGAATGAGCCGTATTCGATGAATGTAGGTAGCGCGGTGGTTTCTTCGAGAGCCGCCGGCAACAGGGTTTCCCCGATCAGCATATTCAGCAAACTGCTTTTGCCCACCGAAAACGCCCCAACCAAAGTCAGCCGTAACGGGGTATCGCTTTGCAGGGTGGCCGCTGCCAGTAGTTGAACGGGTTGATGATACTGAGGCGGCAGGCTTGACAGCAGTTCAGCCAATACAGAAGCTGGAGTCGTCATGGTGAATTCCTCAGCGTTGCAGAGCTACTTGGGTCATGGCGAGTAATTCCTCCACTTCCTTTTTCCCGCGCTGCAGTTGTTCTTTGCGCTGGGTAATTTCTGCTTCGCTTTTTTGCAATAAGGCCTGAATTTCGGCCCGCTGGGCACGTTTGGCATTCAGCGGTTCAATGTATTGCTCGGCGACACAAGCCTTTAATGCGACGAGTTGATGATTAAAAACATTGTGTACGGACTCGGCCACATGATTTTCCAGATAACGAATGCGCTGGTCGAGTTGGCCCGCCGTATTTTTGATCAGTTGTTGTGTGGTGGTTTGTATGTAGAGGCTTTGATCGTTCTGGGCCTTTTTCTCCTGTTCAGCCATTTTTCGTTCCATATCGCTGAGTTCCTTCTCATATTTTTTTAACGCTTTTTCCTTGGATAGACGGATAGTGGTTTTACGTTCTTCTTCTTCCACGATCTCGGCGAGTCGGGCTTCTTTTTGGCTTTGTATGGTTAAATACTTATCCTGTTGTTCTTTCCACGCAAGTTGAGAGCTGTTGTCTGTATAGGGAACCGAAGTATATTTCGCACCACTGTAAGGGCCTCCATCCGATATTTTTTTTGATTCGGTACGGGTTTCTACAGGAGGCATACCGCCTAATTGTTTCAACATATTGGCCGCTCTTTCCACTTCCTGTTTAGCGATAAGCAAAGTCTCGTTATAGGCAGAATTCTTATCGATAATTTCTTCAGTGCGCTCCAGTTCACGGCGTTTATTCTCAATGTTTTGTTCCAGAGTCATAGCCATGCGGTGATGCTGTTCCAGCAGGGAGAAATCCAGATTGAACCCAACCTTGAGTGAGGGTATTTCGACATCCAGTTGGGATAACTCACCGCGCAATTCTCCAACATGATTTTCCATCTGCTGGGCATAATCGGTTCGTAATCCTTCCAGTACCTCTGTTAAGGTTTGCTTTTGTTTTTTCCAGGATTCGCCAAGCTGTTCCGTTACCTCACGATATTGCGCCTCCAGTGTTTCAGGCAAACCGATGTTTTTAACTCTTTTCTCCATCATTTGCCTGATATAGCTTTCATTGACCTGGTTTTCGATATCGGCTTTCAATTCGCTCAGTGGAATAACCAGTTCACGCTGGATTTGTTCCAACAAGGCTTGTGCTGCCCGATTATGCTCACCCTCCGATTCTTGAGCCACAATATACGATTGCTGCTCCATGAGCAGTATATCCTGATC
>JBPCSC010000293.1:0-1768 GCA_051007495.1 Methylococcaceae bacterium
ACCCACTTGTTACCGCTCCTTTGTTATTCCCAGTGCTTTTTTGGCTCACTTTGAAGAAAAGGGCTCAGATTCAAATAGTGAGAATCGAATGAGTTACGAGGCACGCATTCGTTCTAATGATAAAAAACAGAATATTACCTTTTTGCCCACTGAGCCGAGCTAATCTGACTGACACAGTTGCTTAGTTTGGAAGGCGGGTCATCTGGCCCGCCTTTTGTTTTTCTCCTCTTTTTTATGACCTGATTACCGATGACCCCTTTACTGCTTCTTTCCAGTTTCTCATTGCCCTACCAGTTGGAGAGTTTTCAGGTGGTTCATGGTTTTCAGAGCTTCCCTCAGGCGACCATCAGGATACGTCTTCCCTTGCTTTCAACTCCGTCACACACCCGGCAGGGTATGGCTAAATCCAGTGATCCGGCATTTGATATTGCCCGTCATCTCACTATGCAGGTTCAATTGCAATGGCCGGATACAGCAGGCGAATGTTTGTTTCTGGGGCGGGTTCGATCCATTTCGGTCGAGCATGTAATGGATGGGTTTATCTGGACGCTGGATTGTATCTCTTGTGGATATTCCATTTGTGGAGAACGATCCATTTTCAGGAGTTTTCAGAAAAACAAACAAACCTTGCGCGATATTATTCAGCAGATTAAGGATTCAAACGATCACAATTTCGATTACAAAATATACGGCTCGCTCCCGGTACTCGATTGGCCTCATTATATGGGCTTGCAAAATGGCCAGACTGATTTTGACTTTCTGGCTGCTTTGCTGGGCAATTTTGGTATACCGATTTACTGGAACGATCAGCAGGATGCTCTGATTATTGGGTGGGAAAACGGGGAGGAGGATACTGTGAAAAAGTATTCATTCGATCAAGATCCGTATTTATCCTTGCTGAATTCCACGTATAGCCAACAACGGCAACCGCCTGGTTTATGCCAGACAACATTGACTACCCACTGGCAGCAGCCTCATTTATTGCGAGGTAGTCCAATAGATGCTCACTGGGCCCTGGCAGAAGCTGAAGAATGGCTGGAATTTTCCACGCGGAATCAATACTTTAAGCCGGGTGATCTGCTGCAATACCCGAATGGCCGCTATTTACGGGTAATTCATGTAGAGTATCGCTATTCGCCTGGAAATGATGAGTTAAGTGTCAAGATTGCTGCCTGTTGTAATGAATCCAGACGTTATTGGCCTGAAGCGGTACCTCTACCGGCACCAAAATGCCTTGCCAAAGTCACTAAAACCAGTCAAGACCCTGAGCATCTGGGCCGGATTCAGGTGCAATTTGGTTTTGATCCATTTTCGGTTATCAATCAATCCGTCTGGTTACCCGTATTGACTTCTTATCAAGGGCAATATGCCGGCTTGTGGGTATTACCCGAACCAGGAAATCAGGTCATTGTAGAATGTCTTGACCCTTATCGTGGTTTATGGGCTATAACCAGTACACTGCGTACCCAATCGCCCTGCGAATCACCTGATTCTATACGGTATTCCGAACTGGAGAAATGCTTGCAAACCTCAAAAAACAATCAATTGTTGTTTACTGCATCGCCTTCCAGCACTGACCCCGTGTGCGAAGAAATAAAACTCATCAATGGCCAGAACATTCTGACTCTCCACTATGGCCATAGCGGTATGAAAATGACCATCGAGCAAGCCGGCAAGCAAATGTTGCGGGTGGTTACCGAAAATAATAATAGTTCTATTCAGTTGACCGTGTCTCATGATATCGACATCCGTTCTGATACAGGCACAC
>JBPCSC010000294.1:0-1378 GCA_051007495.1 Methylococcaceae bacterium
CAGTGCGGATGGCGGCAGAACCTACACGGCGGTCTACACCCCGGTCGCCAATAGCCGACAAACCGCCAGCATCAGTGTGAATGCCAATACCTACACCGATGCCGTCGGCAACTCAGGTTTGGCCAGCAACGCGCTCAACCTGACACTCGACACCCAACTGCCCAGCCTCACGGTCACCGGCACCACCGTCACCGAAGGCAACAGCGGCATCAGCTACGCCAACGTCACCGTCAGCCTCTCGGCAGCCTCCAGCCAAGTGGTTACGGTCAACTACGCCACGCAAGACGGCACGGCCACCGCTGGCACCGACTACCAGGCCAGCAGCAACCTCCTTAGCTTCGCCCCCGGCCAGACCAGCCAGACCCTCCAGATACCGGTGCTGGGCGATACCCTGATCGAAAGCAATGAAACTCTGACGATCAACCTGTCCAATCCGACCCACGCCACCCTGTCGGCCAACAGCAGTGCGACCGTCACCCTCAATAATGACGACACCCTGATTCCCAGCCTGACCCTCAGCAGCAGCAAAACCAACTTCAAAGCCGGTGACACCGCGCTCCTCACCTTCACCTTCAATGTCATACCCGTTGGCTTTACTGCCAGTGACATCAGCGTAATGGGCGGAACCTTGGGGGCTCAGAGCTATACGTCGCCGGTGGATACCCCCTTGCAAGGCGGCATGGTGCGAGTAGGGCTGACGGATATGACGCGAGTCGGCGTAAATGACGGCACGCTTGGCGGGTTATCTGTGGACACGTCCGGCAAGGTGTACACCATCAACTTCACCCCCACCGCCAATATCAACAACCTGAATGCCAGTATCAGCGTCAATGCCAATACGTATACCGACGCTGTTGGTAATAATGGTCAATCCAGTAATAGCCTGAGTTTTACCGGCGACACACTAGCCCCCAGCCTGAGTATCAGCAGCGACAAAACCAGCCTCAAAGCCAATGAAACGGCGACTGTGACGTTTAGTTTTAGCGAAATGCCTATGGGTTTTGATGCGAGCGACATCAGCGTATCCGGCGGAAGTATTAGTGCTTTGAATGGAAGCGGCTTAACCCGCACGGCCTTATTCATCCCAATGGCCAATATCAACAACCTGAATGCCAGTATCAGCGTCATCCCCAATAGCTATACCGATACTGCGGGCAATACGGGCATCGTGATTAACAGCCTCAGCTTAACGGCTGATACACAAGCCCCCAGCCTGAGTATCAGCAGCGATAAAACCAGCCTCCAGGCCAATGAAACGGCGACTGTGACGTTTAGTTTTAGTGAGATGCCTATGGGTTTTGATGCGAGCGACATCAGCGTATCCGGCGGAAGTATTAGTGGTCTGAATGGAACCGGCTTAACCCGCACGGCCTTATTC
>JBPCSC010000295.1:0-13257 GCA_051007495.1 Methylococcaceae bacterium
GTACTGTTCTAAGTTCATGGAATAACCATTCGGGCGTTGCTGCGATCGGGAGGGAAAAAAAGGGCAGGAATTCTATCATCTAGTTATTTTCAGATAAAGATTGATACGAATGCGGGCATAAAGGGAGGGTAGTGTATGGGGGAGGACAGCAAAAAAAACAAGGGTGAGCGATGCGGGAAGGAGACCTGTCCTCCTTGTGGAGGACAGGTGTAGCGGTCAAATGGCGGTGGGGTTGATTTGGGTTAGCTTCCAGATATCCCGGTTATATTCGGCGATGGTTCGGTCAGACGAAAATTTACCAGCCGATGCGGCGTTGAGTATGCTCATTCTGACCCACTGGGACTGATCCCGATATGTGTCGGCAGCCGCACGCTGTGCCCGGACGTAATCGGCAAAGTCGGCTGCCGTCATCCATGGGTCGAAGGGGCTTTGTATGGACTGTACGATGGGGTCGAAGATGCCGTGTTCGTGTGGGTTGAAGGCTCCACTTCCCAGCCAGTGCATAACCCGTTTCAGCTCTTCGTTGCCCCGGATGATTTCCGCTGGATCATAGTTAAAGCGGCGGGTTTCTACCTCTTCGGCCGTCAGCCCGAACAGGAAGAAATTCTCAGCACCGACTTCCTGCCTGATTTCAATGTTGGCACCGTCCAGTGTACCTATGGTCAAGGCACCATTGAGCATGAACTTCATGTTGCCGGTTCCTGAGGCTTCCTTGCCGGCGGTCGAGATTTGTTCAGACAAATCCGTGCCCGGACAAATGATCTCCATGGCGGTGACCCGATAATTGGGCAGGAACGCCACATTCAGTAAACCTTGAGCGGCCGGGTCGTGGTTGATGGTTTCCGCTACAGCGTTGATGAGTTTGATGATGCGCTTGGCCATAAAATAACCAGGAGCCGCCTTGCCTCCAAATAACACGCAGCGGGGAGTCCAGTCACCCGTATCCCCTTGTTTGATCCGGTCATAGAGATGGATGACATGCAGAATGTTAAGGAGTTGTCGCTTGTATTCATGGATGCGTTTGACTTGCGTATCGAACAGGGCAGAGGGATCCAGGCGCAAGCCCAATTCAGCTTCCTTGTACTGTACCAGCCGTTCTTTGTTGAGCCGTTTGATTGACTGCCAGCGTTCACGGAAGGCAGCATCCTCGGTATAGGGTTTGAGAAGCTGGAGTTGAGTCAGATCCCGTTTCCAGCCCTGACCTATGGCTTCACTAATGAGGCTGCTCAGGCTGGGGTTGCAGGCTTCCAGCCAGCGTCTAGGCGTGATGCCGTTGGTTTTGTTGTTGAATCGTTCTGGCCATAGTTCGTGAAAGTCGCGGAACAAGCCTTGCGTCAGCAGGTTGGAGTGAAGTTCGGCGACACCGTTGATTGAAAAGCTACCCACTATGGCCAGATAAGCCATACGGATCTGCTGTTCATAACCTTCCTCAATCAACGACATACGGCGCATGCGATCGGGATCCCCCGGCCAGCGGGCCGATACCTCGGCCAGGAATTGGGCATTGATGTCAAAGATGATTTCAAGAAGGCGAGGCAGCATCCGTTGGAATAAGCGTACTGGCCACCGCTCCAGGGCTTCCGGCAGCAGTGTGTGATTGGTGTAGGCCATCGTATGGGAAGTAATCTGCCAGGCTACGGCCCAAGACAAACGGTGTTCATCGACCAGCAGACGCATCAATTCGGCCACGGCCAATGTGGGATGGGTATCGTTAAGCTGGAAACAGTTTTTCTCCGCAAACTGGCTGAAGTCATCGCCATGAACTTCAATCCAGCGACGAATCACGTCTTGTAAACTGGCGGAGGCGAGGAAGTACTGCTGCCGTAGGCGCAATTCCTTGCCGTTTTCACTGGCATCGTTGGGATAGAGCACCATCGTGATGTTTTCAGCCATGTTTTTGGATCGCACCGCTTCTGTGTAATCGCCAGCGTTGAAATCACCCAGGTCGAATTCATCAGTGGCAGCTGCCTTCCACAACCTCAAGGTGTTGACTGTGCCGTTTTGATAGCCGGGAATCGGCACATCGTAAGGGACGGCCAACACATCTTGAGTGCCCATCCATCGTGTTTCTTTTTGACCCCGCTCGGTGTCGAACGCTTCGGTATGACCCCCGAAGCGTATGCGCACGGTCAATTCGGGTCGTTCCAGCTCCCAGACGTGGCCGTCCCGCAACCAGTGATCAGGCTCTTCTACCTGATGACCTTGGTCAATGCTCTGTCGGAACATGCCGTATTCGTAACGAATGCCGTAGCCCATGACTGGCAGTTGTAGACAGGCGCAGCTGTCCATGAAACAGGCCGCTAACCGGCCCAAGCCACCGTTGCCCAAACCGGCATCTTGTTCACAATGGGCTAATTGTTCCAGTTCCAGCCCTAAGGTATTGAGCGTTTGGTGTACGGGTTCGGTTAAACCCAGATTCAACATGGCATTACTGAGCGTACGCCCCATCAGATATTCCAGCGAAAGGTAGTAGGCATGCTTGCACCCCTGCTTTATGTAGGCATGCTGGGTGTTCCGCCAGCGTTCCATCAATCGGTCGCGTACGGTGATGGCCAAGGCGGTGTAGGTGTAATGGCTGGAGGTACAGTGCTTGTCCCGTCCGAGCGTCAGGCTGAAATGCCGCCTTAAGTCTAGTGCTAATTGTTCGGGATTGACTCCGAGTGGAGCCAGATCGGTGAGCCATGGGTTCATTTTGCTATGGTTAACGTGCTTGGACATGTGAGGCCTGCTTCAGTCAATGAAAATGGGATAATCTTACGCCAAAATCGAAGGCAAGAAGTTTGCCGGGTGAGGAATTTTTGCGAGAGGGTAGGGTGAAAGCCCGTTCGCCCTGTGTTTTGTCGGTTACCTGTGAGAAGCTTTTTTCCAGTGCGGGGAAATTTGCCCCAAGTTGTTCGCTCCTGATCGAAAACAGTGGCGTGAGGATGGGCGATGTTTAATCCCAGTTTAGAGCGCCACCCGTCTGATATTCAGTGACCCGAGTCTCAAAGAAATTCTTCTCTTTGTTGAGATCCTGCATTTCACTCATCCAGGGAAAGGGATTGGCCGCGCCGACAAATTGTTCGGGTAAGCCGATCTGGGCGCAGCGACGGTTGGCGATGAATTTAAGATAGTCCTCGAACATGGGCGCATTCATGCCCAAAATGCCACGCGGCATGGTGTCATGGGCGTATTGGATTTCTATGTCCACGGCATCCCGAATGAGATGGATGACTTCAGCCTGGAATGTGGATGACCACAGATGCGGGTTTTCGATTTTAATCTGGTTGATGACGTCAATTCCGAAATTCATGTGCATGGATTCGTCGCGGAGTATGTACTGGAATTGTTCAGCAGTCCCCGTCATTTTGTTGCGTCGCCCCATGGACAGAATCTGGGTGAATCCCACATAAAAGAATATGCCTTCGAAGATGACATAGAACGCGATCAAATCCCTGAGCAAGCGTTGGTCGTTTTCGGGTGTACCGGTCTGGAAGGTGGAATCCCCCAGTGATTGCGTAAAGGGCAAGGCCCATTCTGCTTTGCGGGCCACGGCCGGCAACTCACGATACATATTGAACACTTCGCCCTCGTCCATGCCTAGCGATTCAATGGCATATTGGTAGGCGTGGGTGTGGAGTGCTTCCTCAAATGCCTGTCGTAACAGATACTGACGGCATTCCGGGTTAGTGATATGCCGGTAAACGGCCAGCACCAAGTTGTTGGCCACCAAAGAATCAGCGGTGGAGAAAAACCCCAGATTACGCTTTATGATCATGCGTTCGTCTTCGGTGAGTCCGTCTGTGCTTTTCCATAGGGCGATATCTGCATTCATGTTGATTTCCTGCGGCATCCAGTGGTTGGCGCAGGCATCCAGATATTTCTGCCACGCCCAGCGGTATTTGAACGGAACCAGTTGGTTCAAATCGGCACGGCAGTTAATGATGCGCTTGTCGTCTACCTGAATGCGGCGTGCGCCTATCTGGATGGATTCCAGTCCACTGGCACCGCCCAGTACAGGCGGGGCGGATTCTCCATCATGCAGGGTGAGATCTTCAGTAGACGAAACCGCAGCACCTTTCCGATTGTGGGTTACGTGAAGTCTGATAGGCGGGGCGGTTTTGCTGGTCAGACAGGCCAGAGGATCTTCCCAATTCATCATGGTTTATTACCTCGGAAATTCGTGTGGGGGGATGTATTCGGGGATCGTGCATCCAGCAGCGTTGTTGGACTGGATGGGTGTGGTCGCCAAGCGGCACTCTGGCAGAAAAATACGCATTGGCTTCACGAGTTCGAACGGATCATTGTCCTAAATGTGCGAATGAAAGGCAATTGCGGCACTGTTTCGATGCGAAATTATACGGGCTGTTCCGCAAGCCGATGGGTGTTCTGAATAAATCGCGATTGAGGTAACAAAATGAATCCATCAAAAAAAACCGTTTTAGTAATCGGCGCATCCAGCATGGTCGGCGATTTTTTACTCAACCGATTGATTGCGTCCGGGATGAGTGTTCAGGCCGTTAGTCGCAGGCCTCGGAGGGAGAGTGATGCGGCAAGCCCGTATGTGTCCTGGTGCACTTTAGAAGATGTACGGTCTGGTTCTGTGTGGTGTGCGGGAACCGAGACGGTCATCCACTTGGCGCCGCTGGGGCTGCTACCCACCTTGATCCCGATCCTGGCTGATCATGGAGTCAAACGACTGATTGCTTTTGGATCGACCAGCCGATTTACGAAAATGAATTCCCCGGATATCCGTGAACGCCAATTTGCAGTGCAACTTCAGGATGCGGAGAGGGCGATGGCCAGTCACTGCGACACATTCGGCATACGCTGGACATTGTTCCGGCCTACCCTGGTGTATGCCTTGGGACGCGATCGTAACGTCACGACCATAGCCCGCTTCATCAGTCGCTTTGGTTTTTTTCCCTTGATAGGAAAAGGTGCGGGGATGAGGCAGCCTGTACACGCTGAGGATTTGGCGGCTGCCTGTCTTAGCGTCATGGACAATCCGGCTACTTTTGGCAAGTCCTATAATCTGTCTGGGGGAGAGGCTTTAAGCTACAGAAATATGGTGATTCGACTGTTCGGGCAGATGCGACGGCCCGTTTGTCTGGTCAGCATACCGCTCTCCGTGCTGCGGATGGGTTTGATGCTGGGGGCACTTTGGCCTCGTTACCGCTATTTCTCCCCGGAAATGGCCAACCGCATGAATCAGGATATGTGTTTTGAGGTCATAGAGGCGCAACAGGATTTCGGATTCAACCCTAGAGCCTTTCTCGTGTGAACGCATCTGGCCCCGAGCGATACCTGCCGGAATTATCCTGAGAGGATCGTGTCAGAACCCTCTCTGGATCGAACGCCCGAACGGTTCGATGCCGAATAGCCTTTTGGGTAGAGTCTTCGGCTACAATGAAGGAAGACGTGAGTCGAGTAGGCTGTATACTTTAGGCATCGACTGCGGCTTGATTTGCCCCCCATTTAATAAGTAGTCGGCCTTGGTTGGCTGACACCACAGATCTCACAGAGAGCATCTCCCAATGATAAAAAAATTGCTACAAAGCAGATATTCGCTGCTGTTCCTAATCGTTTTCATCGTTTTGCTGTACGTAACACTTAACAAGTTTGTCGTGCCTTTCATCATCAGTGCGACGGACTCGAGCTTGTTCGTTGAACAGACCCAGGAGGAAGAGCAACTGGGAAAAGTCAGCAATGAACGCACTCAGGCTGCCTTGGGGCAATGCAAGTTGGCCATGAAAAACGACGGGGTCTTGCCTGAGCACGGTGATTTCGTCGACGATGGTTATGAAGCTTGGGCATTGGGCAATGGCAGTTACGTCATACGTTCCAGTGTCAGTGTGGCCGAGCCGAATAAAGGGCAGGTCCGTAAATACTTCGCCTGTAAAATTCAGTACCGGCAAGGTGATCCTTCCGATGTCAAGAATTGGTCGATCATGGGAATAGACTTCAGCACTGATGCCGAAACCGAGAGCGAAGCTGAATAATCTTCCCGCTGTATTTTGGGGGCGACGGGGGGTTCCAGCGGAAGCGGCAAAAGCCGCTTCCGCTCCGAGCAAGTAGTCTTGCTGTAGGCATTCGTGAGTTTCCCTAAGTCCCAAACATGTCTTCCTTCTCCCTCGCATTCCGCCTCTCCTGCCACGCCAGACTCACTCGCAAGCTATGCAATGGCCTTGCGAATACCGGTTTCGCTAGAAACTGGTGCGGTCGAAATTGTGAAATAACCTATATTCTTGGATATTTGGCCGAAAAACGTCAATATTTCCGACATTGTCTGTTGAACAGGAACGATCCTGTGTGCGTATTTTCTGGATACGCCGTACAATAGCCTTTCTTCCAGAGCAGTTCCTGACTCGTGATTGCACCCGCACACCAACTGAAACACCCATTGCTACTGTCCTGCCACTACAAAACCAACATTGTGATAGTTCCATTCGGTATGCTGAGTCGTTAACACAGATGCCGCATTCCCTTCATGCAGTGACCAGTTCCCGCGTTGTCCAGTCACCCCGACAGACCGCCGCTCAATTTTCATTTACAAACCTCCTGAACCTTAAGGAATCATGACATCCATAGACGCTCCACAAACAACTTTTGAAGAACTCGAAATTTCCCCCGTCGTTTTGCGGGCACTGACCGAGATCGGCTACGAAGCCCCATCCCCCATCCAGGCGCAAAGTATTCCTTACCTGATGGCTGGGCGTGACATTATTGGTCAGGCCCAAACTGGCACAGGCAAGACTGCCGCCTTTGCTCTCCCCATATTGAGCCGTCTTGATCTGACGCGCCGTGTTCCACAAACTTTGGTGCTGACCCCCACCCGCGAACTGGCCATTCAGGTGGCCGAAGCTTTTCAAAGCTATGCCCGTCATCTTGATGGGTTCCATGTTCTGCCGGTATACGGCGGTCAAGGTATGCAGACCCAGCTTAGACAATTGGCGCGTGGCGTTCACGTGATTGTTGGAACACCCGGTCGCGTCATGGATCATTTACGCCGTGGCACACTGGCACTGGATCATCTGACCACACTGGTGCTGGATGAGGCGGATGAGATGTTGCGCATGGGATTTGTGGATGATGTCGAGTGGATACTCGAACATACCCCTTCCAGTCGCCAGATTGCCCTTTTTTCGGCCACCATGCCGACCGTCATCCGTAAAATTGCCGAACGCCATCTCAACGACCCGGCTGAAATCAAGATCAAGGCCAAGACAGCAACCGTCGAGGCCATATCCCAGCATTACTGGGCGGTGTCGGGTATGCAGAAGCTTGAAGCACTGACCCGCATCCTTGATGCCGAAAATTTTGACGGCATGATTATTTTTGTCAGAACCAAGACCGAAACGGTTGAGTTGGCTGAAAAGCTGGAAGCGCGGGGCTATGAGGCAGCCGCTTTGAATGGCGATATGAGCCAGGTGCTTCGGGAAAAGGTAATCGAACGGCTCAAGAAAGGGGCACTTGATATCGTCGTAGCGACCGATGTCGCTGCCCGAGGGTTAGATGTTGAACGAATTACCCACGTCGTAAACTACGATATCCCTTATGATACCGAAGCGTATGTACACCGGATCGGACGTACCGGACGGGCTGGGCGAACCGGCAAAGCGATATTATTCGTAGCTCCCCGTGAGCGGCGGATGCTCAGAGCTATTGAACAAGCCACTAAGCAGCCCATCAAGGAGATGCGCTTGCCGTCTTTGCAAGACATTGCGGAAAGGCGTATTGAGCAGTTCAGAACCCAAGTTCATGAGACCCTCTCAAATGAAAATCTTGATTTTTATCTGGAATTGATTGAGCAGTGGGTTAAGGATGATATGGGTGAGCCAGTTCGCTTGGCGGCTGCCCTGTCGTTCTTGATGCACCGTGAACGCCCGCTGGCTGTACAGGATGAACCTGAGCAACTTGCGCCAAGCCGCCGGGATTTTGGCGACAGGGCATACTCTGACCGCCCCGAACGGCGTGATGGTCGTGAACGGGATAGGGATAGGGAGCGCGGGAGGGACTTCAATAAAAGCCTATACAGCATCGATGTAGGCCGTGAGCACGGCGTGCAACCCAAGGATATTGTTGGCGCATTGGCCAACGAAGGGGGGATTTCAGCGCGACAGATTGGCCAAATTCGCTTGTACGACAGCTACAGTACTGTCGAACTTCCCTCAGACCTACCGGATGATTTCTTCGCCGCCATCAGAAAGACTTGGGTTCTTAACCAGCGTCTCAATCTGCAGCGGGCCGAGGGTGGACGTTCCGGTTCCGGTGGTGGACGGGGTGCGCCCTATCGCAGTAATCCAAGGGACGAGGGAGATGACGGAGCGAGGCCGGTGCTGCGCCGTCGTCCTCGGCGGGATGGGGCCTCTTCGGAATGACCGTGGTTTTATAAGGTCGGGCAGCGTTAGGTTTCTGGCCTGCTGCGCTGACATTGATTTCAACTGCTTTATTTAATTACCCAGTTTGACGATGAAAGACTACAAGCTCACTCACCTCAAGCAACTAGAAGCTGAGAGCATACACATCATCCGTGAAGTGGCGGCAGAGTTCGAACGCCCGGTCATGTTGTATTCCATAGGCAAGGATTCAGCCGTCATGCTGCACTTGGCCATGAAGGCTTTTTATCCGGGTAAGCCCCCGTTTCCTTTGTTACATGTCGACACCACCTGGAAATTTCGGGAAATGATCGAGTTCAGGGACATGATGACCCGAAAACTGGGATTGGAACTGCTGGTTCACATCAATCAGGACGGTGTGGATCAGGGTATAGGGCCTTTCACGCATGGCAGCAAGAAACATACAGATGTCATGAAAACCGAAGGACTAAAACAGGCACTCGACAAATACCGTTTCGATGCGGCATTCGGAGGTGCTCGCCGTGATGAAGAGAAATCAAGGGCCAAGGAGCGGGTTTACTCGTTCAGGGATCGAAATCACCGTTGGGATCCCAAAAATCAGCGTCCAGAACTCTGGAGTTTGTATAACGGTAAGGTCAACAAAGGTGAAAGCATCCGGGTATTCCCGCTTTCCAACTGGACAGAACTGGACGTATGGCAATACATCTATCTGGAAGACATTCCCATCGTTCCCCTGTATTTCGCCAAGGAGCGTCCGGTAGTGGAGCGTGACGGAGTGCTCATCATGGTGGATGACGCACGTATGCCGCTGGCATCTGGTGAAACTCCGGTCATGAAACAAGTTCGGTTCAGAACCCTGGGATGCTATCCGCTGACCGGCGCGGTGGAATCCACAGCTACCACCCTGCCTGAAATCATCCAGGAGATGCTGTTAACCCGTACATCTGAACGGCAGGGCCGGGTGATCGACCACGATCAGGCCGGCTCCATGGAAGAAAAGAAAAAAGAAGGCTATTTCTGATTCAGCTTCATCCATTTCCCCACTGACTCGGTATCATGTCTCATCAATCTGAACTCATCGATCGCGATATTCTCGCCTATCTTGCCCAGCACGAGCATAAAGAACTGCTGCGTTTCTTAACGTGCGGTAATGTGGATGACGGTAAAAGCACCCTGATAGGCCGTCTTCTACATGACTCCAAGATGATTTACGAAGATCACTTGGCTGCTATTAAAAAGGACAGTCTCAAATCCGGCACCACCGGAGGCGAAGTCGACCTGGCTCTGTTAGTGGACGGTCTTCAGGCCGAGCGCGAGCAGGGAATTACCATCGACGTAGCCTACCGCTATTTTTCTACCGCCCGGCGGAAATTCATCATCGCCGACACGCCTGGCCACGAGCAATACACTCGCAATATGGCTACAGGGGCTTCCACCTGTGATCTTGCCATCATCCTGGTGGATGCCCGTTACGGGGTGCAGACCCAAACCCGTCGCCATAGCTACATCGTATCCTTGCTCGGCATACGCCACGTCGTGGTGGCTATCAATAAGATGGATCTGGTCGAGTTTAGTCAGGAGGTGTACGAACGCATCCGGGCAGATTACTCCGGTTTTGCCGCCGGGTTGGATCTACATGACATTCACTTTATACCGATGTCGGCCCTCAATGGCGACAATGTGGTTAATCGCAGTGCTGTCATGCCTTGGTTTGAGGGTCTATCTTTGATGGAATTGCTGGATATCATCGAGATTGCCCAGGATCAGAATTTCGATAATCCCCGCTTCCCCATCCAGTACGTCAATCGTCCTCACCTTGATTTCAGGGGATACAGTGGTACGGTCGCTGCGGGGATTTTCCGACCGGGAGACAGCATCACGGTGCTGCCCTCTCACAAAACCAGTCGGATCAAAAACGTGGTTACTTACGACGGAAACCTGGAAGAGGCTTTCCCGCCCCAAGCAGTAACCCTGACGCTGGAAGATGAGATTGATGCCAGTCGGGGCGATCTCATTGTCCGCTCTGACGATATGCCCCATCTTGATGCCCGGTTTCGCGCCCATATCGTCTGGATGGCGGAGGCTCCGCTGGTGCCCGGAAAGCAGTACTACATCAAGCACACGACGCGCACCGTAACCGGGGCGATTTCCAAAATCCACCATCGGATTGATGTCAACACGCTGGAACAACACACCACCTCACACATACAACTCAACGAAATTGCGTTGTGTGATGTGACGCTCAACGCGCCTATCGCCTTTGATCCTTACACATTGTGCAAGACCACGGGTTCATTCATCCTCATTGATCGTCTGACTCACGTCACAATAGGTGCCGGTATGATTCAGGGCATGACGGCTGATGCTGAGTCCTGGAGCCGGGTATCCACTGAAGAACGCGCTGCCCGTTTTGGACAGCACGCTGTAAGTATCTGGTTGACGGGTGCACACAGACTGGAACTGGCTCACGCTTTAGAGCGCAGTTTGTTTGACAGGGGGTATGCTGTAGCCATCCCGGAAGTCGATGGTTCGGTTGAACAACTCGCCGAGGTGGCCTATCACCTTAATGAGGCGGGGTTGATTTGTTTGTGTGTGGGGGCGGATATCCCTGTAAATCTGACACCTAGAGACAGGCTGTTGCCAACGGACAAGAACAGTGTCGAAGAAGTACTGGATTTTTTGAAGGCAGAAGCCGTATTGGGCACGTTGTAAGCGGAGGAAGGAGTCGGCCTGTAAGCCGGGTTCTGTCGAGAACAGTCATTCATCTGGGGCGCGTGTCACCACGCGCCTCTAGCGACCTACCCGGAGGCCATACGGGCCGTATGTTTGGGTTTCCCCAGTGCCTCCCTATTTGGTCTTGCTTCAGGTGGGGTTTACCCTGCCACTCCCGTTGCCGGTAGCGCGGTGCGCTCTTACCGCACCATTTCACCCTTACCCCGTGAGGGGCGGTATATTTTCTGTGGCACTTTCCGTAGGTTTGCACCTCCCGGACGTTATCCGGCACCTTGCCCTATGAAGCCCGGACTTTCCTCCATCCGAGGCCGCGAAGGCCCCGAACAGCGACTGCTCAGCCAACTCCTTTTCCAGTTTATGAATTATTGCCGAAAAACTCCACATTTTATTTTGTGTTATCGGTAACTGAATGTGTTTTTGTGCGCGTTCATCGCAGCAGTTTATTGATGAACCACGGCAGAAAAGCCCTTGATGGGCCTCAATGCCCTGCCGCACTGAGAAGGGTGGAGTGACGAGGAGTCGTTCATGGGAGCAAATTACAGGCCGACCGTAGGCGAACCACCAGGTTAGGCCGTTTCAAACAGCCCGTCAGTGGCATGTTCCTGAATCCCCAGCCAGCGTATTGAGCGGAGTGGCCTACCGTGTTTCGTTGAAAGGGCGTTGAAATTCTGTTGTATAATTACTGCACGGAATTTCATGTCCCGGGATAGCTTCATGCTTATTCCAATGCTATTCCTGGTTTTCGATAACTTGAACGATCTTCCTGCGGTGGAGTTACCCGAATAGGGTGTCTGCCGGGGCAGGATGTCTTCTCAGTGGCCGCTTTTTTCTGATGACGGTTTTTGAAATCGTAGTGAAGTGAGCGGCCATGAACTCAAAATTTGTGTGATCCACAGGCTTATATATGCTAATCAAAATCAAGAAAGGCTTAGATTTGCCCATTACGGGGGAACCCGCGCAGGCGATCCATGACGATGGAGCATCGGTTGGATCGGTTGCGTTGCTGGGCGCAGACTTTAACGGTCTAAAGCCCACCATGCAGGTCTCGGAAGGAGACCGGGTCAGATTGGGCGATGTGCTGTTTTCCGACAAACAGTACCCTGAAGTTAAATTTACCTCCCCAGGGTGTGGAACCGTTAAAGCCATACACCGAGGGGAAAGGCGTGTTTTGCAGTCCGTGGTCATTGAACTGGACGGTTATGACAGCGTGCAATTCGCTGCCTACGCTGAACATGACCTCCAGTCTCTCAGTCCAGAGCAAGTCAAACAAAATCTGCTGGATTCCGGTTTGTGGACAACTTTGCGTACCCGTCCGTACAGCAAGGTTCCTGACCCATCCGCTGCGCCCCACTCTTTATTCGTTACTGCTATGGATACCAGTCCGTTGGCTGCCGATCCGGTTCCAGTTATTCAGGCACGTAGCAGTGATTTTCTAAACGGTCTGACCGTCCTGTCCAAACTAACCCAAGGTAAGGTTTTTGTGTGCAAGGCTCCGGGTGCGGAAATCTCCGTTACTACCGGGGGGCGGTTTGAAGTGGTTGAATTTGCCGGGCCGCATCCCGCCGGACTGGTAGGTACGCACATTCATCACCTTGATCCGGTCAGTGCCGGCAAGACCGTATGGCATCTGGATTATCAATCCGTCATCGCGGTAGGCAGTTTATTCACTACAGGCCAGATCAACGTCGAACGTGTGGTCTCGCTGGCAGGCCCTATAGTCGAACGTCCCCGCCTCATCAGAACGCGTGTAGGTGCTCAACTCAGCGAGTTGACTCGGGGTCAATCGGTTGCCGACAAGGAAGCCAGAGTTATATCGGGATCAGTACTGCATGGCCGGAAAGCCGAAGTGTGGTCTGATTATCTGGGGTTTTTCCACAATCAAATCAGCATCATTGAGGAAGGTCGTCAACGCGAATTTATGGGTTGGGTTATGCCTGATGTGGAATGCCGCAAGTTCTCGTTTCTTAATGTTCTGCTGTCAAGTCTGCCCAAGGAGCGAGGGCGTACGTTTGACTTTACCTCCAACAAGAATGGCAGCCCTAGAGCTATCGTTCCGGTGGGCGTGTATGAAGATGTCATCCCTATGGACATCCTGCCTACGCAGTTACTGCGTTATCTGGTGGTAGGTGATACCGACATGGCTCAGGCACTAGGTTGCCTGGAACTGGATGAGGAAGACCTCTCC
>JBPCSC010000296.1:0-3299 GCA_051007495.1 Methylococcaceae bacterium
CACCCCCGATGTTTTCCGTTTTGCCAGCCGTGACGGGGTGCAGTTACAGCAAACGCTTATTTCGGCTCCCATCATCATCACCGGTCTAGAATCCACCGCGCCCATACGTGTCATCAATGGGGAATATGCCCTGAACGGCGGCGCGTTTACGGCGGCACCCGGTGTCATTCGCAACGGCGATGCCGTGCAAGTGCGACTGGTGGCGGCCAAGGACTATGGCACGGCGGCTACGGCGACACTGGTGGTGGGAGAGGTCAGCGGCAGTTTTACCGCCACCACCCAAGCCGCATTGCCGCCCGATACCGTGCCGGAGGCGTTCCGCTTTGACGATCAGAACGGCGTGGCGGTGAATGCAATCGTGCTATCGAATCCCGTGGTGGTCAGCGGCATCACCGTGGCTACGCCCATCAGCATCAGCGGTGGTTTTTATGCGGTGAATGGCGGCGCGTTCAGCAGTGCGCCCGGTACGGTGAACGCGGGTGATTCGGTGCAGGTGCGGGTGTTTGCCGCCGAGTTGCTGGCCACACCGGTGACGGCGCGGGTGGACATCGGCGGGGTGATGGCGGATTTCACCGTCACCACGGAAGCCCCGGCAGTGGCGACCACGGATACGCAGCCTGATCCGTTTCGTTTTACCGCCCAGAACGGGGTGGAGGTGGCCACGGCGGTCTCATCCAATCCTGTCGCCATTACCGGCATCAACGCGGCTAGCCCCATCAAAATCAGCGGCGGCCTGTATGCCCTTAACGGCGGCACCTACACCGGCAAAACCGGCACGGTGAACGCGGGCGATGTGGTACAGGTGCAAGTCACCTCGGCCAAAACCTACAACCAAACCGTAACGGCGACCCTCACCATCGGCGGGGTGGCCAGCACGTTCAGCGCGACGACTCGCAACCAGAACATCATTCCATCCAGCACGACCGGTTCGGTGGATTGGTCCAGGGGCGCGAACCTGAACGAATCGCTGCAACCGTTGGTTTCCGGCGGAATAAGCTACGGTCAGGCCATGGCCAGCCTGGAGGATACGCTGTGGATAGGCGCACCAGCGGCCACTTCAAAAGGTCTTAGGCAGCGCGGCATTGTTTACACCTGGAAACGGGGAGGTGACGGCGATTACAGCGAAACGGGGGTGTTGTTGTCGGAAGGCAAGGCGGGTGATTTGTTTGGCAGCCGCCTCGCGGCGACCCCGCACAGCCTGCTGATTTCGGCACCGTCTTACGACCGTGACTCGATCAAGGACATAGGCCGGGTGTACGTGTACGCGCCCGACGGCGGGACGACGCCGGTGCAAATACTCGAAGCCCCGGAGTTGTATGCCAAAGCCGGTTTTGGACAGACGCTGGCGGTGTATGGAGACTGGCTGGCGGTGGGCGCACCCGGTTTGGGCAAGGACGACGGACGGGTGTATGTGTATCTGTGGGACAACGGCCAATGGGTGTATCAACACAGCCTCAAAGCACCGGGCAAAGGCGGTCGTTTTGGTCAGGGTTTGGCCTTGTCGGGTGATTGGCTGATGGTGGGCGCACCCAAGGCTGTCTCGACCAACCTGGCGTATGTGCGTAGCGGTTGGGTGTATGGGTACACCCTGGTTGACAGTCACTGGCAAGAGGCCCGCATTAACAGCATCCGCCTGCCGCGTGCGGAACAATTCCGCGCCGGAGAACTGGGTGCCGAACTCAGCCTGAACGGAACGACCCTGGCCGTGGCCGCGCCAAAAGTCACGATTGAAAAAGAATCAAACAGCCGCAACCTGGCCAATACCGGAGTGGTATTTACGTTTAGTCTGGACGGTATAAGCCAGGTATGGCAACTGGACGGACGAATAGAAATGGATCAACCCTATTTCGCCAACGGCGGCAGCCTGTTTGGATCAACACTTAAACTCAGCGAGGATGGCCACTGGCTAGTCATAGGCGCACCGGGTGCTGACCAGGATGAATCACTGGACGGAGATAATCAGTTTGATATAGGGCGAGTATTCATATACCGCCTGGGAGGCCAAGGCTGGACCGCCATACAAATGCTAAAAGGCCGCACCGGCCAAAGCCTGTTCGGAAAAACCGTATGGCTGACACCGAATACCCTGTTTACAGGATCCGGCAAAGGAATAGTCGGAGCGTACGGAGTGGAGTAGATGGGTGGCGAATCAAGGGCGGGACGCCCTTGCTACCTTTTCTCGTTCCAACGCTCCTGCGTGGGAATGCATACGGAAAGGCGGGACTACGAGCCTTTTCTCGTTCCCGCGTTCCTGCGTGGGAATGCGTACGGAGGCTTTCTCGTTCCAACGCTCCTGCGTGGTAACGCATACGGAGGCTGAATGAGCACTTTTCTCGCCTCAACCCTGCTGCGTGTTGATGCACCTTGATTATATCCACCACGCATATAACCCGTATGGGGTATATCCCTTGATAACAAAACCGCCAAAATATAACCTATATGGGCTATGTTTTAGCGGTTATTGATAAGAGTATGTCACCTATATGGGTGATAGGTTTGATATTCCTGAAAAAACCGCTAAAGTATTCTTAGGAAAAGACGAAAATCGCAGTCCAGTCTGGATACTCGTTTCAAGAGATGATCCGGCAATTTGACGGCAAACTTTTATTAAACCCACGCTCTATGGAGACAGTATCATGGCTATCCAGCAGGTATTCTACAAACTGACCGGTATCCCGGTAACCGGCACAATCAATGATGATTTGATTTACGTTGATTTGCCCGCAGCACTGACTGGCGGTGCCCTTAACGGCAACGACGGTACCGACACGCTACGCATCACCGCCACAGTGGCCGGTTCCTATGTCATAGGGAGCAGTATCACCAACGTTGAAATTGTTGAAATTTCCGCAACACTGGATGAAATTTCCTCATCTACTACACGGGGCAGCACCTCAGCCATCAATGTTGATGCCAGTGCCCAGTCCACGTCACTCACGATATACGGCAACGATGGCAGCAATGAAATAAGAGGAGGAACGGCGGCCGATACCCTTTACGGATATGGTGGTAACGACGTGATATACGGCAACGGGGGGGCCGATGTTTTGTATGGTGGTGACGGTGACGACCTTTTTGTATTGACCAGCACGGCTAATCTCAGCTTCGGGTTGAGTGATGACCAGATTTATGGCGAAGCCGGAACCGATAAACTGGTGGTTGCCATGGCCGCAGATACTAGCTTCTCCTTCACCGACAGCACCATTCTGTGGGTTGAGGAAGTCGTACTCGGCACAGTCTCTGCCGGAAAAATGACGGCTGACTACGCAGGATCTCATCTAACGGCATCAGCCCTCACC
>JBPCSC010000297.1:0-6116 GCA_051007495.1 Methylococcaceae bacterium
GGGTAAATGCCGTAATAAAACACGGGGGTCAATATCAGAATAAGCAGCGGATTGGCGGCTTGTATCTGGGAAGGTAATACGGACATACCAAGAACCTGGCCGTCCATGGATTGAGCCTGCAATACCCACGATGACCCGGTCTGATCGAACAAGGCCCAGAAAATAGCCAGACAAAGGTATATGGGCGACAAACGAACCAAGCCGGCCCACCCGCCATCCCGAAACAGGGTTTCCAAAAACCGGCGCGATCCGGCGGGCGGGATATGGGCGTAGCGGTAACGTCCAGCCCAGAAGACCATCACGGCCAACAGCATAAGCAGGGCGGGCAATCCAAACGCCCAGGCCGGGCCGTGGGTGGCCAACAACCAGGGTGTAACCAGCATGGACACAAACGCCCCCAGGTTGATGGCCCAGTAAAACCAGCCATACACACGGCTTATACGGTGACGATTGCTCTCGGCAAACTGATCACCCACATGCGCCGACACACACGGTTTGATGCCTCCCGCTCCCAATGCAATTAAACCCTGGCCTAAAATCAGGCCGGCACGGGTATCGTCCAGTGACAAAACCAGATGGCCCAAGGCATAAATCACCGACAACGCCATGATCGTCCGGTACTTGCCCCAAAAGGCATCCGCCAGCACCGCCCCCAGCAGTGGCGTGAAATAGGCGGCCGCCACAAACCAGTGGAAATACGCTTTGGCTTCATCAGAACTCATAGGCTCAAGCTGGCCGCCTGAACCCATTAAATACTGGCTCATGTACACCACCAGCACAGCCCTCATGCCGTAATAACTGAAACGCTCGGCGGCTTCGTTCCCTATGATGTGGAGAATACCCGGCGGCAAGCCGGTGATGGGCTGAGGTTCAGTGCGGTACTTGGGTGGGTTCATGATGGATGATGGGGGAAAGCGGCCGGGAGGAAATCACTGCGCCGCATCATAAGAGAAAGCCTGAAACCGGGCAATGACCGGGTCTCCCCTCATCCTGGTGTCGTTGACCTCATCACAGCAGGGAATGGCAATGGTATACTGGCCGCCAGCACACCGCCCCTGGGGCGCACCGGTCTCCCCCATTCCTTGAGCAGCATCCTATGGCAGAAACCCCCAATCAAATCATCATCAAAAAAATAAAAAAGGGCGGACACGGTCACCACGGTGGCGCGTGGAAACTGGCCTATGCCGACTTCGTCACTGCCATGATGGCGTTTTTCCTGTTGATGTGGTTACTGGCTTCTACCGATCCGGTTTACCGCAAAGGCATAGCCGAATACTTCAAAGACCCTTGGAAAGCATCATTTGAAGGGGGGCAAAATAGCGGCGAATCCGCCAGCATCATTAAAGGCGGGGGTGAAGACCTGAGCCGCTCAGAGGGCGATGTGCAAATGGCCAAACTGGCTCAGGATGACATCAATCAAGAGACCAGCGACAGCTCAAAGGACAAAGATAAAGACAAGGATGAGGAAAAAAAACAGATGGAATCCATCAAGCTGAAAATTGAGGAAATGATGCAGGAAGATCCCCTGCTGAGTCCGTTCAAGGAGCAACTCAAAATCGACATCACTCAAGAGGGTTTGCGGGTGCAAATCATCGACAAGGAAGGTCGCCCCATGTTTAATCTGGCCAGTGCCCGCATGGAAAACTACGCCACTGAAATCATTCACAAGCTGGCCACAGTGATGAATGAAATGCCCAACAAGATCAGCATTTCAGGCCACACCGATTCCCGCCCGTTTCCGGGGGACGGCCAGGGATACACCAACTGGGAACTCTCCTCTGACCGGGCCAATGCCGCCCGCAAGGAGATGATCAGAGGCGGGCTACAGGAATCGAAAATGCTGCGGGTGGTGGGTCTGGGTTCCAGCGTGCCGTTGCTGGATAACGACCCCATGGCCGCCACTAATCGCCGTATCTCCATCATTCTGATGAAAAGGCAAACAGCGGATGAAATTGTCAGAGGCGATTCGGACATCAACATAGATGCTGGCGATCCTTTGGCCAGCCGCACGAACCTCATCAATCAGGGCGCGAAACCCCTGGTTGCAGTGCCCAAACCGGCTCCCGCCAAAGCGCGGTTGCCTTAAAATTGCCCGGTGCTACGGCCACCCGTGCCGTATCGCCAGTCATGATACAAACCGTCTTTAACCTTCATTCACCACACACAGGTAATACGTACATGTTCGATAAAATTCCCTTTCAAGACATTTCCCGTCGGCTGGCCGATGTCGCCTCTACCGATCTGCTGCAAGGCAAGGAGATGCTGGAAAAGAACTTCCGGGCCGTGCTTCAAGGTACGTTCGAGTCCATGAATCTCATCAGTCGGGAAGAATTTGAAGTACAAAAGGCGGTATTGGCCAAAACCCGCGAACGCCTGGAGCAACTCGAAACCCGTCTGACCGAACTGGAACAGCAACTGGGTCAAACGGCTCAAGCGGATTCGTAAAATCCCGTGTCACTGGCCATAGTCTACACCCGAGGCAAGCACGGCATAGAAGCACCGCTGGTCACGATCGAAGTGCATATTTCCTTCGGTTTGCCCAGCCTGTCGATTGTGGGCCTGCCTGAAACGGCGGTTAAGGAAAGCAAAGACCGGGTTCGGGGGGCTTTGCTTAATTCTGCCTTTGAATTTCCACTAGACCGCATCACCGTCAACATGGCCCCTGCCGACGTACCCAAAGAGGGTGGGCGTTTTGACCTGGCCATAGCCTTGGGGATATTGGCCGCCTCCGGGCAAATCCGCCCGGACGAACTGGCCAGGCTTGAATGTGTAGGCGAATTATCCCTGGGCGGCGAACTGCGACCGGTGAGCGGGGTGCTTCCGGTGGCGGTGCAGGCCCGTCGTGCGGGCCGTACCTTGATCGTACCCCGAGACAACGCTGCCGAAGCGGCTTTGGTGGATGGCGTAGGGATTATGGCCGCCACGACCTTGCTGGAAGTCTGCGCTCATCTTAATGGTCAAAGCCAATTACCCATGGAACCCCATCAACCGGCGATGGATTCTCTACTCACCCTATTGCCTGATTTCTCCGACGTGCAAGGCCATTTTCAGGCCAAGCGTGCTTTGGAAGTCGCCGCCACCGGCCGCCACAATTTGCTGATGCTGGGTTCTCCTGGAACCGGCAAATCCATGCTGGCGGCCCGCTTGCCCGGCATTCTGCCTTCACTCACCGATGATGAAGCCCTGGAAAGTGCCGCCGTCGCCTCGGTGAGCGACCTCAGCTTAGACATCAAACAATGGCGGGTTCCACCATTCCGCGCGCCCCACCACACCGCCTCGGCCCCGGCGCTGGTAGGCGGAGGCAGCAACCCGCGTCCGGGGGAAATCTCTCTGGCGCACAATGGCGTTTTGTTTCTGGATGAATTGCCCGAATTCGATAGGCGGGTACTGGAAGTGCTGCGTGAACCGCTGGAAACCGGCGGCATTACCATCTCCCGTGCGGCTCGCCGGGTCGACTTCCCGGCTCGCTTCCAGTTTATAGCGGCGATGAATCCTTGCCCCTGCGGTTATCTGGGCGATCCCTCCGGTCGCTGCCGCTGCACTTCGGATCAGGTACAGCGTTACCGGGGGCGCATCTCCGGCCCCTTGCTGGATCGCATTGATATGCACATTGAGGTTCAGCGGGTTTCCCGGGAATTATTGCGTGACGGCACCCCGGGCGGAGAAGAGTCTAGTGCCACCATCAAGGCCAGGGTCATGGCCGCCCGGCTACGGGCTGTGGAACGGGGCGGTGCGCCCAATGCCTGGCTGACACCACAGCAAATCAAGCAGTTTTGCCGACTGGACGACCCCGCCTATCGTTTACTGGATCAAGCCATGGAAAAGCTGGGATTGTCTCACCGTGCGTATCACCGCATCCTGAAGCTGGCCCGTTCGATAGCCGATCTGGCCGGTGCGGACACAATAGACACCCGCCACATCAGCGAAGCCATTTCCTTTCGCCGACTGGATCGTCGCATCACCCCCGCCTGAACCACTATGCCGCTCTTCAGACTGCCCGTAGGGCTTAGAGCCTTGATCGCTCAAGGCATGGCCTCGTTTATTTCCTTCCAGATTATCGGCTTGATGGGGCGTATGAACTCCGTTCCAGAACTCTCCGATGCGACCTGGCTGATTGTCGCCCTGCACAGCAGTCTAGCCGTGATGGTGAGCCTGTTTCTGCGATTGCCCTATTGGTGGCTACTCATACAGGCGGCTTTTGTGCCGGTGGTGGTGCTGGCGTTTAATCTAAGCATTGCCCCGGCTTCGTATTTGCTGGCCTTCGCCATTTTTTGGCTGATTTTTCGAGATAACACCACCGAACGTGTGCCACTGTATTTGAGCAGTGCGCGTTGCTGGCAAGCCATAGGAAACGAACTGGAGGAGCAAGCACCAATCCGCTTTCTTGATGCCGGTTGTGGCCTGGGCGGTGGCCTCAGAACCCTGGCCAGACGCTTTCCTGAATCGCAGTTTGATGGCATCGAATCAGCCCCTCTGCCTTATCTTTACGCCCGGTTTCTGGCCCGTAAACTGCCGAACTGTCGCGTACTCTGGGGAAACTTCAGAGACATGAACTTCACCCCCTACGACGTGGTGTATGCCTTTCTCTCGCCACAACCCATGCCGGGTTTGTGGTGCAAGATTCGCCGGGAAATGCGCTCCGGCAGCCAGTTCATCAGCAATGGCTTTACCGTTCCCGGTTTTGAACCCGACCGAATGATTGAGATTGACGACCGAAGCAAAAGCCGTTTGTTGATCTGGCACTTATAAAACCGGCACACATTCCTTTTCCATCCACACAATTGATCCATGCGCGACACACTCAAATCTGCGGCTTACGCATACTCTGTTTTTTTCATGTTAGGACTGACAGGCTGTCAAAACGCAACGGAAGCCCAACTGGAAGGGGACATACAAGGGACGACGTACCACATCAAAATGGTACTTGACGACCAGGCTCCTGACCTCAAAACCCTGGATACCGCCATACAAGCCGCCTTTCGTAAAGTGGATGAGCAGATGTCCAACTGGCGGGAAGATTCCGAAATCTCCAGGCTCAACCAGAATCGAACCACCGGTGAAATCGCCTTAAGCCCGGAATTACACTCGGTGTTACTTATAGCGCGAGCGGTTTATCAAAAATCGGGCGGGTGCTACGACCTGACGGTTAAGCCACTGATTGAAGCCTGGGGATTTGCCCGGCACGAAAACCGGGTTCCAGCGGAAAGCGAAATCACCCGGATACTGCCCGACATCGGCATGAATCAACTCGTGATAAGCGACGACAAACCCGTACTCACCAAACTTAATCCGGCGATACGCATAGATTTGGGCTCTATCGGCCAGGGGTATACGGTAGAAATGGTATCGGACCAACTGGAACGGTTTGGCATACACCGTTACCTGGCCGAAATTGGCGGGGAAATGAACGTGAAGGGTAAGAAAGCAGATGGCTCCTCCTGGCGCGTCGCCATAGAAAAACCCACTCCATTCAAAAGGGAAATCCAGAAGGTTATGGAGATACAACAACAAAACGGGCTTGCGGTCATGACATCCGGCACCTACCGCAACTTCTTCGAATCCGGCGGCAAGGTGTACTCGCACATCATCAACCCCAAGACCGGTCATCCGGTTACGCACAATCTTCTGTCCGTGACGGTGCTGCATGAGAATCCCACCGTGGCCGATGCCTGGTCTACGGCCTTGTTATGCCTGGGCGAAGTAGACGGCAAAACGGTGGCCGAACAAGAAAACCTCAAAGCCTTATTTATTTACCATGAAGGCTCAGAACTACGCGAAATGACCAGCACGGCCTTAAGCCGTGAGCCTGGTTAAGGTGAATCACTAATAGTGGACCCCAAAAAACGGACACTAAAATGTAAATAAATCACAGCGTTTGCCGCTCACTCTGACGTAAAATTCCCCCGTGCCGGCTGCCGTTTATACGCTCGGCACACCCTCAGAATCCATGTCAGAACCCAAGGAGCATTCAAACCGTGGCCAAACAAAATCTCATCCCCACCCCCCACAGCGACAAGATAAACGGCACTGGCGGTGCCGATTCCATCAACGGCCTGGCCGGTAACGACATCATTGCCGGCCTGGCAGGCAATGACACGCTCATCGGGGGGATCGGC
>JBPCSC010000298.1:0-1328 GCA_051007495.1 Methylococcaceae bacterium
GCGTGCCCACGGCAATCAGCATGCCTGGTTGTTTGTGATCAATCAGTGGGACAGAGGCCATGAGGTACAGTATCAGGATTTTCAACGGCTGCTGATTCGGGCCGGGTTTTCCGATCCCCTCATACTGCGTACCGATTGCCGCGATGTGGAAGAGAGCCGCAAGGCCGATGATTTTGAACGCGTGCAACTATTGCTCGATGAACTAACGGAGCGTCATGTTCTGAGTCAGCTTGAAAGCCGGGCGGATAATCTCCGACTGGAAGGATTAAGCCAGTGTCTTCGCGGTTTGCTGGAAAACCTGGGAGATGCCGAAGGGTATTCCGGGCTTGAACGCTTTTTTGCCCGAAACTGGGAAAGCACTCAGAGAGATATTGCCGAAGGTCTGGAATGGCCATTGCGGAACGTCGCCCGTGAATTCGTAGGGCGTGAAGTCAGCCCGTTAAAAAAACGGCTGAAGTGGTTACCGGCTCCTACCGCTGAAACCACCGTGGTCAAGTCATCGTCTGCGGTTATGTTGTGGGATGACTGGGCGGATCATCAATTTAGAGAGGTCATGGAGCAACTGACCGTGGAAGCCGGGCAAAGAGGATTGGCGACTTCCCCGCTTCGCAACGCCCTGGATGAAATTGTGGGTGGGGTTGAGCGAACCGTGCTGGAAGAGGCCCAGAAGAGTTTGCGTCTGGCCTTGATGCGGCCTGGTAACGCACCACAACGTTTGCTGATGGCCTTCACCGGATTTCTGTCCCTGGCATTACCTTTAGCCGCTCTGGCCTGGGTTTCATTTCAGGTTGTTGAGGGCTATCAACAAAGCATACGCCATGAAGCCGCCTGGCTGGGAACCGATTTCGCAATACACAGCGGCGTGTTGATTGGTCTGGCCTGGTTGTTACCGTTCTTCTTGAATCGCATCCTGACACCTTCAGCCGAGCGCAGTGCCATTCGGGGTTTGCGGGGTGGTGTCCGGCAGGCACTGGGCAAGGTGGAAAACAAGGTACTGGATACATTGCATCATCTGGAACAGCAACGGCGTGATTTATTGCAATCCGGCCAGGTTATTCTGGCTCGTACCCATTCAGGCAAAACGGTGGAAACCCAAGAAGAATCAACCCTGATCGGGCGAGTATTACCGGCTAAGCCTCTGGACAAACAAAACACCTGAAACCCGGTTTTTGAGGAGATTACCCATGACTACCCAGGCCACGCCGGAATCCATCTGGCAAATACTTAGTGAAAATGCCGAGCAGTTAAAATCACTGCATAGGAGTCAGTTACTCAGCAAGGAAGAAAATGACCGGTTTTTCCGTGACTTACACGACCGCGAGCAACGC
>JBPCSC010000299.1:0-2954 GCA_051007495.1 Methylococcaceae bacterium
GGTCGGGCCGGTGCCG
Source organism: Methylococcaceae bacterium (assembly GCA_051007495.1). Lineage (GTDB taxonomy): Bacteria > Pseudomonadota > Gammaproteobacteria > Methylococcales > Methylococcaceae > CAIVXW01. Next base: position 17 of record JBPCSC010000299.1, read on the forward strand.
GGGTGAATAACATCCCGGTAGCCGAATACTCACGTTTAGGCATACCGGTTTTCAACGCACCCGGAGCCAATGCCAATGCCGTCAAGGAACTGGTTTTGGCCGGTATGCTGCTGGCGGCCCGCAACATCACCGAAGGCTGGGATTACGCCCGCACACTGGAGGGGGATGACGACGGCCTGCATGAGCAGATCGAAAAGCAGAAAAAACAATTCGCAGGATTTGAACTGGCCGGCAAAACTCTGGGTGTGCTGGGCCTGGGCGCGATAGGTGTCAAAGTAGCCAATGCCGCCACCGCGCTAGGCATGAACGTCATAGGCTATGACCCCATGCTGACGGTAGAAAGTGCCTGGCAGTTGTCTTCAACCGTGGTGAGGGCCAGCGGCATTGAAGATTTGGTGGCGCGTGCTCATCTGATCAGCCTGCACGTTCCCCTGAACGACCAAACCCGCAAAGCCATCAACACCGCCAGGCTTCAGTTAATGAAACCGGGTTCGGTTTTGCTGAACTTTTCCCGTGCGGGTGTGGTGGATGAATCCGCAGTGCGGGCCGCACTGGAATCCGGCACACTGAAAGCCTATGTGTCGGATTTCCCCGGAACGACGCTTAAGGGTGTGCGCGGTGCCATCAGTCTGCCGCATCTGGGGGCCTCCACTGAAGAAGCGGAAGACAACTGCGCCATCATGGTGGCGGATCAGTTGCGTGATTTTCTGGAAAACGGGCAAATCAAAAATTCAGTCAATTTTCCTGACTCGATCATGCCCTGGAACGAAGGCATACGCCTGACGGTAGCCAACCAGAATGTTCCCAACATGGTCGGTCAGATTTCCTCGGCCCTGGCAGAAGCCAATCTCAACATCATTGAACTGCTGAACAAGTCGCGGGGTGATTTGGCCTACACACTGATTGACCTGAATGCCGACATCCCCGCTCAAACGCTGCAACACATACGCGCCATTGATGGCGTATTGGCTGTGCGTGTCATCTCAAACCACTAAAGCCATGTTCAAAGTAGCCAGTTGGAACGTGAATTCCTTGCGGGTGCGTTTGCCTGTCGTGCTGGACTGGCTAGCCACCCACCAACCGGACGCCCTGGCCCTGCAGGAAACCAAACTGACGGATGAAGATTTCCCGGTTGAGTCCATTCGTGAGGCCGGGTATGAAGTGTGTTACAGCGGCCAGAAAACCTACAACGGCGTAGCGATACTGGCCCGGTCAGCCATGCAGGACGTGGTAAAGGGTTTTCCTGATTACCACGACCCCCAGAAAAGGGTATTGGCAGTACGCCTGGGGGACTATCGACTGATCAATGTTTATATTCCCAACGGCAGTGCAGTCGGCTCGGACAAATACGCCTACAAGCTGGAATGGTTAACCCGGCTTATTGAGTTTATCAAGGCGGAACAAACCCGGTATGGCCAGTTGATACTCATGGGCGATTTTAATATCGCACCTGAAGATCGTGATGTTCATGACCCCATCGCCTGGCAAGACGGCATACTATGCAGCACAGCGGAGCGCGAGGCTTTTTCCCGTTTGCTGGATACCGGCATGGTAGATGCGTTCAGGTTGTTTGATCAACCTGAACAAACCTATTCCTGGTGGGATTACCGCATGCAGGCATTCAGGCGCAAAATGGGTTTACGCATAGACATCATACTGATCAGCAAAGACATGGCCAAAACCTGTAACCAGTGTTATATAGATATAGAACCACGCCGACAGGAACGTCCTTCCGACCATGCTCCGGTCATTCTTGAACTCGACACCCTTTAATAGCGAAAACGAATGAATGCGACTGTCGTTTCCACCCAAGCCGCTCATCCGTTGAATCACAACCGGCTTGATCTAAAAACGCCCCGCTATGACAAACAGGGCGATATAGAAAATGGCTTTATCCTGACCGGGTATTCCTTGAATATAAAAGGTAATGTCTTCGGAGAAGTCCTGTCTCATGAGGGGGCTGTCAATATACTGGGCAACGTATTGCACGGCAGCATACGCAATCTCATGGGAAATATAGACATAGGAGGGTTTATATCTCATGCAAGCGTTGAATCTCCGCATGGCGAAGTGCATATCCGAAGGGCTGAAAACAGCAGTATCAGAGGCAAAAAAGTAACGGTTCAGGAAGCCAGAAACTGCACGGTACTGGCCGAGGAAGTGGAGATAGGCTATATGCAGAACACCGTCGTGACCGGAAAAAACATCAAAATCCGCACCACCAGCCTGGGTTCGGGTATTTATGAACGAGAAGAAAATCTGGTTGTTCTGGAAGTTCCTGATATCGACAGTTTGCATGCGTCAATAGCAGAACTCGCCGAACTCATCACCCAAACCAAAACCGGTTTGCTGCACCATCTGGGCATTATCAAAAAGAGTATGGCCAGAAAAAAACAACTGAATGAAGATACTCGTGTGGCCCGGTATTTTTCCGGATTGCGGCAAATACAAAAACTCAGGCAGTCTGGCCAGAATATTGATGCGGCCATATTGGATGGCTTTGCCGCCGAAAAGAAGAAAATAGCAGGTGAATTGCTGGAGTTGACCAAACTGGAACGCGACCACCCCGTGCTGCTGGAGCGGGTCAAAACCGCCAGGAAAACCCTGGACGACAGCAAACAAATGAAAGCCCAACACGAAGAAAAACTCCGTGAGTTATCGCACCGTATTGATCTGGAAATCACCAACGTAACAGGAGAAACCATAGTCAGAAAACGCACGGTAGGTTCCAGCATTCCCTGTATCAGGGAGATACACAACCCTATAGAACTCCGCCGTGAATTCGGCCTGTTCGGCGATCAAAACGACCGTATATTTCACGCGGCCAAAGGCAGTGTGCGCTGGGCGTTTGCTCCTGTAAACCCGGCATAATTAAAAAGGCTAAACCCATGAGCAGGAAAATACTGATAGTCGATGATGAACCGCATATAAGGTTGCT
>JBPCSC010000300.1:0-1031 GCA_051007495.1 Methylococcaceae bacterium
GCCTCACGGCTTCCCCCTTGCGGTTTCGCTACGGTTGTCGTTACTACTTCCGGTTATCTCTTTCAGATAACGAGTTTTAGCCCATGCCGGGCACACTAGGTGCGAATTCATTCGCACATTACCTGGTCTTCCAGAAAATGTTAAACAGGCGCTGGATTTGCTCGGTTCGTACATAATCCAGAACCTCTCTGGGTATTTCATGCCCCTCATCCGAACAGGCCGCCTTGATATACCCCAGCAGCGTAGCCAGACTTCCAAAACATACGGGTTTTTCCGGTAAGCGATAAATACAGGACACCAACTGATAAAAGGGATGATAGCCCAATCGGTATTGCACCATCCCTTTATTAAACCGAACCCCCAGGCAACTGGAACTGCCGGTTCTGACCGGGCGATAGGCTTTCACGATAAGCGATCGTATGGTTCGGGTTTCCCAACCCACGCGACGAACCATAATTTCGGCCAGAGTATCTATCCCCCCTCTCCTGAGTGGATAATAACCGCCTATAGCCTCAAGACACACTGTTCTAAAACATTGAACTGCCCCGGATACACTTTCATCACGTATCCTTTGAGGTAGCCAGTCATCACCCGATTTCTCGTGTATCCATCCTCCGGCTAAACCCAGGTGTGGTTCAAGAGCGAACCATGAAAATATGTCGGTAAAATAATGTGCATCAGGCGCGACATCGGCATCCAGATTGACTATAAATTCAGAATGATATCTCCTGACCCTCTGCCAACCCATATTAAAAGCGGCCGCCTTGGAACCAAAACCGAGTTTTCCATCGTGATGGCGGGTAATCAGATGCAGATAACTCAATTCTTTTAGATAGTGGTTAATTATGGCTTCAGTACGGTCAGTTGAGCCATCACTGACAATAACATGAATTTTGGGTAATACAGATTGACCGGCCACAGATTCAATCAGCCTGCCGATATGGGCTTCCTCGTTACGGGCAGGAGTGATTACCGCGTATTCAGGACTATTCATGAAGTTTCCATCAAGATGGGTTTAGTGGCCACAAACA
>JBPCSC010000301.1:0-10238 GCA_051007495.1 Methylococcaceae bacterium
GGGTGACCGACTTCCCCTTTCAAACAACCGTTTCGTACCCGGCGCATAAAGGTACTGGATTCTTCAAACAGCTTCTTAGCGGCATCCAGCACATAATACTCTCCCGAACTGTTAAAGGCATTCAATGCCCCTACAATCATAGTCCGATACCCGTCGACGTCGACAGGAATCGCTCCCATTTTTCCATGACTACTGAGTTTAGTAGCCGTAAATTTGATTAACTCAGGCATGTGATTCCCCCTAAGCGCGAATCAGTTCTTCTAAATGTTGGATGTCATCCGTCGGCGTTACCAATGCGGAAACGACCCCTTGTTGGAAATAATTGCCTGCCAATTTATTCAACGTATTGGTCGCAGCATAGTAGACACTCTTGAATGGAATATAAGCCGGAGGGGGTGCAATCGTCGAAGGATTGTCGGGTAGACTGTTTCGATAGTATTGCACACGGTCCTGGGCGTTACGGGCAATAAAGGATGCCAATAACTCGATCGTTTCCAAAGACGATGCAATGGGTGAATCTGCAAAGGTTTTAGCGGAATCAAACAAATAGCCCACATCCGTATAATCCAAGAACCATGGGATTTTGCCCTGGAACATGAATTCGTCAATAACGTCGTAAATATGAATATTGCGACGAACGACCTCGGTGTTGGCAATTACGATGCTGTTGGCTGGAAAATGAAACTCAAAGTACGGTACGTCATTATGCTTGATCTTAATCGTCTTAAACGGTGTGATCTTTAGCATGCAGTGGGCTAACGAGACCGCATAGCGCTCATCTTCCAGCAGGATGGCGTAAATGCCGTAGATGTATACGTCAATCCCAATGTCCGCTAAGCCTCGGTCCACATAGCGTTCGGGGACTTGGATGCGGCACGGTGCCGTCGTCACGACCGTACCGTTCGGCATTGTCTTTAAACAGGCTTTGACCGCCTGAGGGTCGCGTTGACGGGTCATGGACTTATCCCCTCGTAACCATCAACTGGTCAGCAACATAATCGGCAATATAGTACACCGTTGCCAACAATGCTGCTTCACGGACATCAATACCCGGGTTAAGATCGGCGGCTGTTTGGATTTCTGTCAGCAATTTCTCAGCATCCGTATAGTAGAAACGACTCCGGCACAGCAACCGCATGGCCGTTTGCTCCAGATCCTTCATACTGTCGCTTTTCAAATTTTGCAGTTCAATATAAAACTTTTGCTTTACAGTTTCCAGGTAGTTGGGCGTCCGGACTACGAAGTTCTTTTCTTCGTTCATTAGCTGGGATAGACCGGTTTCAAACTGATCCCGCACGATGGACTTGAATACGTCAAATCGCCGATTGTTTTCAGAAGCGTTATGAAACAAAACGTAGCTCTGCCACCGTTGCTTCAATTCTACGACCAGATTGTCAATACCTGCTTTATTGAATACCTTACGACCGGTTAACATCAAGCCAAATAAGTACTCAGGACAGCCGCCGGCATCCAACCATGCTCGGTAAACCGGACCGTAGACCCGCAATATTTTGCGTTCTGGAAGCGTATCCACCACGATGGTTTGACCGGTGTCAAACAGTTTAACCCGCCGAACGACTTCATCCAACAACCCTCCGCCGAAATCCCGCATCTCGGCAATGCGGGCTTGGTATTGAGCCAGGCTCATGCCTTCTACCCCGTCCGCGACTTCATCGTACAGTCGACGACTCCAGAGATAAATCAACAGGCCCACATCTGCACGATCGAACGGGTTCATGCCTAAGACGGTATCAAAACTCAACGGTACGCAACGCTCTCCTTCACCTTTCATAATGCTGTTTTTCGGCCGGAAGAAGCTTTCCCATACCCAATACACCCATGCCGAATCTTTGTGGCTGTACCACATCAAAATCTGTGCATCGATATCTTTTTCACCGGTCTGGGTTAATGCTAACAATTCTTCATGTGTCTTATCCGGCAGCGGTATCACATCCGTGGGTTTAACTGCTTGTTTACCTTGATAGGCGCGTCGTAAATCAATGAATGACGGATCAAACAAGACTTCAGGCAATTCCAAGTACTCGATGGTAAATTGACCGGATGCACTCGGGATCTGGGCATTCTGCAATGTCGAACGAACGCCTTCAACAAAATCCATGATCGCGGGCTTAACGACATTCTTGGCGTACCGAATGTGTTTCAAGACGGCATTAGAGATGTCGTGTACGTACCCGTCCAACATTTGGTCGTGTAAGCTGGGAACTTCCAGAGTTCCTTGGCTGACTGAAGAGATCAAATGCCCAAAGGTTTCAAAGTAATCTTGATCGTCTTTGCTGTATATCGGTAATGTGGGCAGTAACTGACGGTCTAATGCAGGGTTATTAATAATGCCAGCGAGTTCGCTTAATACCGTTGACGGTACGGGTTGAACGATATAGCCTTTCTCACTGTAGCTTTGGGCTAAGCCCATGGAAGCCATTAAACTGTTTTGGTGGATCATAATCGCGACTCACTTAGAGGGGATAGGGTTGGTCGAGGTGTTCTGACGGGCATCCATAGCTTGGCGAAAGCGTGCTAGTACCAACGTCTGGATCGTGTCATTGGTGATACGGGAGCCGTTCAAGCTGCTGGCGACTTCATTGCCCGCGACCTCACGGACCACGTACGACACTAATTCAGCAGCACTGGCCAATGTTACCATCGACTGTTGGATCCGTCGAATCTGCACGGGAATGATGGGCGGAGGCGTCATATTAGTAGAGATAGCCATAAGGACCTCAATAAGAAAAGAATAAAACAAACAAAATGGCGGTAAGGCCAACAGTGGCCCTACCGCACCCAAGCTTTTTAGCGCATCGCGTTGTGGTAGAGACTGACAGCCTTTTGCCCGATGACCTTTAAGAGCGTTGTGGTCGTACCGATCACCAGCGGTGAGGTAACGATACGTGCCGTAATTGACCGGTATCCGAAAATAGCATCGACCGGCATACCGGATTCCGTCGTTACGGGATAGGACATAATCTCACCAAAGGTCGTTTTCATCTGATTGGCAAAGACACCTTTATCCCCAACGCCTGCACCGTTGCTGACAGTGATGTATATTTGGATCTCTGCTTTGTTTATACCCAATGGCGTACCTTCTACACGGTATTCGCCATTCACTCGTCCGGTAATCACTGCAGTCTGTAACAGCTTACAGCGTTCTGCCATACGCTTGTCACTTTGATCGGCCAACGCTTTCAGGCTGGCGGACATATCCGTCTTATCCCCGTGATAATACACCTCAATACGGTCTACGGTACCTTTCACTTTTGCCCGTGGGGCATGGTTCGATAGCTTCTGCAATGTCTGCAAGGTATCGTCATCAAACAACCCGGCTTCATTGGTAACGGCATCTTCGATCAGCAACAAGATGGACATGGGCGTTACTTCAGTACCGGCTTTAATCACATTCCGTACGGCCTGATTGAACTCTACCGTATAGCTTTTCAACTTGGTGGTTTTCGATTCCAGCTTTTCCGATAACGCTTTGGAAATAGCGGATGAATCTTCAAAGGTTTGGCTGACCTCCATCAAGGCAGTTGTAACTGTCATGCCGGATTTCCAAGTGATCGTGGCTGCATCCAGATGATCCGGTTCAAAGAAGCCCGGGTTATAGGCCAAGACTTGACTTTTCTTAAAGGCCAGACCCGCCTTCAAATGGGTCGTCATGTCTTGCGGATAGATTGTGCCTTCCGAACGACCGTACTGACGACCGAGAGGAATGTGCAGTCGCTTACCGGACACCAACTCTACCACCAATGCCTCTTCCGATACCTCAACCACTTGACCGTCTTCTGGCGCACTGAAGCCAAACATCCCCCCCATGCGTTTTGCCAGAATGGGTTCATAGCCCGTACGGACATACGGTTGATGGTACCCTTTACAGGCGACCGTATGGGCATGTTGGATACCTACCATCATCAAACGCGTCGAAGAATCACGGTCCGACCCAGGGGCTAACAAAATTTGAGATGAAAACAAGCTGGTCGCACCATCGGTTTTAAAGTCATAATTCGTATCGACCACCCCTCGCAACGATTTGAATCGCGGGTTTGCGGATACGTATGTATTAATCCCGACATCACCGCTGTCAGAGGTGGCTTCCGAGGTCGTACCAATTTCTGACGGGTGATAGGCCCGTGCTTTCTTAACCACGGCCCCTTTGTCTTGACCCCCTACCCCAGCGATCGTAATGGCTTCCATTTCTTTCAAATACATCAACGGGTTAATGTCTGCCGGTGGTTTGACCGCCGTGTCATTCTGAGAACTGACATTCTTCCAGACTGCATACGGGTTCATTTCCATCTGTGGTCGGCTGCGAATGTTTCGGTTTTTATACTCCCGCACCGACAATGCCAACTCTTTATAAATCGCACCGGCTACGCGCTCATAGCTGCGGATTCGTTTATAGCGCATGTCTTGCAGATCCGGGTGGTAATCAACCAACAGTAATTCTGATGCACGGTACAACAACCCTTGAAAGGTTACGGGCTCATTCATTTCCTGCAATACTTCCATGGTGATCGGGTCAACAAACAACTGGTCCAGTAGTTGGAGTTCTCGGATTAACCGGGCCGTAATCCCTACGGCGTCCAAAACATTCAGGTATACATTGGTTTGGTCAAAGCTCGCCCGATGGTATCCGCGTATGACGCGATCCACTACTTTGAACCCTCCCAATACTAAGGAGACCAATGGATCAGTCCGAGAAAAGATCAGCTTCTCGTCCTTAAATGTAATTGCCCATTCATCCGGTGCCAACACTACCCGTTTATTAGACGGGACGACTTTAGGCTTCACTTTCAACAATGCCAACAGTCGACTCAGTCCTAAGTAATACGCCAACACCAATCCAATCGGGACTGATTTGGTAAAGATCTTCAGCTCGATATAGTCTAAAGGGGCTTTATGTGGATCTACTTGCAGCACCATAAACCAATCCCCCATCAATGCCCAGGCTTTATTCCGGTAGACTTCAACGGTGTTTTTGGGGGTTAAGGCTAAGGGTTCTTTGGTTTTCGTATACCCAATCAGGCGGCGCCCCTCTTGCTCCAGTGACAACAGAATATCCGGTCCAAATAAACTCTCCCGCTGTTTGTGGTCAAAGGTGTAGAAGTCCCCATTGATCACGACTGACTTGATATACTTGGCTAAACCGCTGTATGACCGGGGCGCTGTAAACAAGTTATCGAATACATCTGCAGGCGCGATGTTTGTAATCAGGCCATTCGGATTCGACATACCGGTTTCAATGATCTTACGGGCCATCCAGTCGTATAAGTCATACGCCTTCTTCTCACTGCGTTGTACAAATAACTTGCTATAATAGCTGGCTAATACCACCGTACGGTCGTCAATTTTACGAATCGGTAAATCGACCTTCTGTCGACGGGCTCGGTATTTAATACCCCCAGAAACAAATTCACCCTCCGAATTAATTTTGGGGATACGGAATGTGAGCGTGGACGATACGCCATCAATGGGCTTAACCTTCAGTCGGTGCTGTTCATAGTTGCCCATGGCATCGACATACTCCGTGACCTCGTGATCCTGTACGACGACCCCCGCTTTCTGAATGTGGTAAACCGCATTGATAATATCCTTCTTTAAATAGCCCTTTTCAATGTACTTCTTATCCAACACTTGGGTCGAGCAAGAAAGCATCGAAGAATCCACGACGCCAGAAGTCGGAGGAAAGCTGATTTCCTCAGGGGTAATAGCCAATTCAGCAGGATTAACCTTGACAAACTCACTGACTTTGTCTTTTAAGCCATACGGTTCATAGGACGTAGTATAGCGTTCAGCATCTTTCATGAGTTTGCGGTAGTCTGCTGCACTCATTAGACCGTATTCAGCCTGTTCTTCAATCTGGGCTTTCAGTTGGTCGACTACGCTGTGTTCTTTTTGAATGTCTTGTAATAAGCGTTTATGATTTTGATTGAGTGCGGCTTCATCGTCACCCTCAACCAAACCGGCATGGCTGGAACTCGATAACTTTTGAGCCACCGACCGTTTTTCGATGGTCTCTAAAATCAACAGCTCTTCATCCAACGCAGTTTCATCAGGCTGGACCAGATCCATGTCGATAATCGGTTGGACCTTATTTTCAGTCAATTCAGATTCCACATCGGACGTGCGGACGGCATCCGTATCCAACTGCGCGGTACTGGAGGCCTGTACCTGCATGAGCATGCGCATCATGTACTTCTGCATCTGGATGGGCTTGAATTTCAGTTTGTCATGGTTCAAGCTGTGTACCTCCTCCTTTGGCACTGACTCAAAGAAGCTGTACCAGTACCCCATATTAAGCAAGAACCATTTCTCCTGATGCCGGAAGACCAAATTCATTTTATCAAAGTCCACCATCGACCAATCCCGCCACCAGGTCCGCCCATTATCTTGCTTCAGCCATTTCCACAATTCCAGGATAAACCACTTTTCAGGCTGGTCTAATACTTTCAGGGTAGAGGCAGTGACGCCTTTACTGTTGGCATTCAGTGTCGAGATACTGGGCAAAATGTCCGGTACTTCGATGATGCGGAATTGATGTCGGTTGCTTTCATGGGCAATCACCAAGGCTTCATCCCACAAGGTCTGTTCCAGATCTGCCCATTGTTGGTAATCCGCCATAGGGACGTTATTGTACTGGTATAAGTCGGTAGGAAAGTTGTAGTTAACGATCACCAAATGTTGACCGTTTTTGTCTTTTACATGGGCCTCGTGTTGGTATTTGAATGCCTTATGCTTGCGTTGGTATTCTTGCACCCGGGTATTGCTAAACCGTTGTACTTGGCGTTTGCCTACAAACCCTTGTAAGGTCAGGCCCTGGCTGCTATGGATCTCTTCCATATGCTCGATAATCAAGGCCCCTGCCGCATACCCTTGGAAATAACCGGTTGCCGCTTCCGGTCCAATGACACCTTCTTTATGTTCCAGAAAGTGAAGCACACTGTTTAGGGGAAAGCTTAGTTTATTGACACCAAAGACACGGGGAAAAACAATCTGGTTAGACCGTAAAACACCGTATTGTTTATAAAAGACATTGTACGTCGTTTGCATGACGGTTACCCTGTAATACTGGAAAGAACATACTTGACGGTATCGGTTTCGCTACTGAATGCAAACCCACCGTTACTGGCGATATAGTATCGCCGGCTATTCAACAGATCCCGGACTTCATCTTGCGCATCTTGCGTGAATGCGACGGTCCAGCTGCACGTATCGCCATCAAACCTGGTGTCCACCCGTATCCCACGGGCCGGTGTGCTACGACACCCGCCTCAGTTCTCACTGAGGAGCAGACTATCTCTTTACCCTCGCCCGTACGGATGGTACTGCGGTCGGGTACTTCCCGCTTCGCATCACGGTCCTTCGTTATGCTACACCTTGCTGAAGGGTTAGTCGTTGAACTGTACTCCTAGCAGGATCACTGCCGTAGAGTCTTAGCTGCGCGATGGTCTCTATTCTAATCGCTTGTTATCACGTTCACGATCGGTTTCCCAATCGCAGTCGTGGATTAGACCTAACGAGAGTTCTCCGCAATTCAGGAAGGCTCTGTCACCGAGCTTACACTCGGGCAGGACAATAAAGAAAAAGAGCCTAATAGTTAGTAGGCTCTTTTTCCTTTAATCACTATCAGCCCCTAGGCGACCTAACTTATTGAGTGCGGGCGACATGGAGTTCACCCCGCCTTCACCCCGGATTGGAAACTCCGGGGCCACACTATCGGTTTTTTGCCACTGCGCATCCAACTGAGTCCTTACTTCGGTTCGTACCGTGGCTTTTACATGAGGAAAGCTCGGATAGATGCTGCCGTATCCGGTAATGGGATACCGTGTTACCATCCCCGGTAAGGTGGGCGCCCGTTCATAAATCGCCGTGTACAATAACTCGCAAAAACTCAACGGTTCTACATGGGCTCGATCACGCTCTGCAGGTAACTCATCAATGTCTTGGAATATGCGAAAGGTCCCATCCGGTCCTTTGTAGATTAATCCAAAATAGCCTTCTGGTAATTCTAAGACTTGATGCCGTAATTCCTCTTCGCCGAATCGGTTGATGACTTTCTGTAACCCTTCATTGGTCATCCATTCATCATAGACCGTACTTTCGACCTCGATTAGCTTAGACTTTAAGGTCTTCTTATCGACCAATACGGCGGGGGTATTGGGTCCCTGAAATACCTGGGATAGAAAGCCTGTTCTTAAATCGAAAAACACAATAGGCAAGGCGCTCTTCAGAAATTGGTATAGACCTATCAATGTCTCATTCTGCCCCATCAGTCGGGGTGAATCCAATTCATCGACTTTTTGAATGAGTGCCGTAATGACATTACGTGTGCTGTTAAAGATTTTACGTGAGGCCCATTTGCCTAGAATCATTTTACCTTTGCCTTCCATGAGGTTTCTAAAATAGTCGTAAATCTCAATAAAGATTTCTTGCATCTGAAACCGTAGTGCATCGACTGCTTCAGGATTGGTTTTCAGTGTCGTTGGATTGATCATCCCGGCTAAAGCCAACATGCGTTTATACGGTTTATTGATTTCACCTTCGGAAGGTTTGCCTTCTTCGTCGTATTCGTAATCCCGTAACCCGGCAGGTAAGATAACCAGCTTATCAATTAAAGGTGTGGTACGGTATTTTTCAACCAGGTTAATATTGAACATTCGCTGATGGCTAGGCCGTTTCTCAAACTCAATCTCGGCGTAGTGCGATAGAAAGAATTGATAGCCGGTCCGGCCATCCATTGGGGTTGACTTAACAAAGTCTTTGAGTTGTTGATCCCACACTGCATACCCTTTCCCGGATAGGATATCACCGTACAGCTGTTTGAGTTCTTTCAAGGCTTTAAATACGACCGGGTGCATTAGGCCGATATTTAGCCGAATATAAGAGAAGGTACGGTTGCGACGTTCATCGCCGACCTTTCCAAAAATCTCTGTACTGAATAAGCCGTTGGAGGTAAAGTTTTTGGTAGACGGCTCAAAAGTATCTAAGGTCGTGATGGGTGGAATTCCTCGCACCATCTCGTCTGTCGGGATGAGCAAATGAATATTAAAAGGAAGCATATTAGCGGACATAGAGGCCCTCAAATCGTTTGAACTAACTAGGAGACTGTATTATGGCAAAGTCCAACAACAAAGATACGGATGATTTTGATTTCGACGATGAGCTCGATTTCAATTTTGATTTTGATGAATCATCCGTCGATGAAGGGGTCAATTCCGATTCCCGTAAGCCGGTAGTCAAGGCGTTTAAGTCTACCTTGTCCGGCGTTAAAAAGACCGTGCTGAATCCAGGGGTCATTAAAGACCTGGCGGTAAAAGCACTCCCTACGGAATACAGTACGAGTGTGTCTGGATTGGATGGAAGTGCTTTTGACCAAGTAGGGTCATTAGCATCTTCAGCTTCAGAGCTATACCATGAAGCAGTCCAGAAGGTCAAGCCGGAAGCTAATCGCTTGTTTAACCAGGTCAATAAACTGGTGCCCGAGAACCAAAAAAGGACCCGTGGATTCCTGGATAAACTGCGGGCTATATCGGGTTTTGAAGAAGAGCAAGAGCAAGAGCAGAAGAGGGCGGTATCGGAAGAAGATGAAAAGGTACAGTCGGAATTAGCCGCTATCTTTGAAGCCAAATCGGAACAAGATTCAGAAGAACGGGCACAAGATCAGGCAGAAGGACTGATCAAGACCAAGATTGAACAAGAGCGTTTTGAGACAGACGCCCAACGGTTAGAGGGTATTCATGCGACCTTAGGTCGGTTATCCGACTACAACGATCGCATTAATGCGGCATACCAGAAGAAGTCACTGGAACTGCAATACCGATCGTATTTTGTACAAGCCGCCATCGCCAAGAACATTGCAGAATACTTTAACGTATTTAAAACTCAAGGCGACGCCATCGTTAAGAATACGGGCCTGCCTGAGTTTGTTAAACAAAAGGACAGTGAGCGGTTCAAGGAGTTATCGCGCACCAAGTTCTTTAACCAGGTCCAAACCGGATTGTTTGGTAGTGGTGCCGGCATTGATCGCGGCATACAAAAGATCAAACGCTCGATGAAGAATGTCATCAGTGATGCGGCCATGTCTATTCAGGATTTACGGTATGGCATAGACGACTTGAGGGGCGGCTTGGAGATGGCCACGGACATGGACTTCGATATGGACGGCAGCGATAATCGCACTAGAAGTGAAAAGCTGCGAGATCTGGCATTAGAACAAGGGATGGAAG
>JBPCSC010000302.1:0-1495 GCA_051007495.1 Methylococcaceae bacterium
ACACCGTCACCGTGACCGACGACCAGACCGCCAAAGTCGAACAGGATGTGACCGTCACCGTCACCGGCAGCAACGATGTCCCGACCGTGATCCCCGACAAAACCACCCCGACGGCGAGTTACACCGAACTGGATAAAACCACCGCGTCCACTACGGAAGTCCTGCTCAAAGGCGACATCAGCTACAAAGATGTTGACCTCAACGACACCCACACCGCCACCCAAAAAGTCAAAAGCCTGACCTGGTCGGGCGGCACGCTCACGGCAGCACAGCAAAACACGCTGACCCAAGCCCTCAGCCTGGACACCGCCACCGACAGCAAAGGCACAGGATCAGGCAAGCAACCGTGGAGCTTCAAAACCCCGGATCAGACCTTTGACTTTTTAGCCGTCGGCGAAACCCTGGTAGCGGTCTACACCGTCACGATTGCCGATGCTCTGGCGGCCAAAACCGAGCAGGATGTCACCCTCACCCTCACCGGCACCAACGACCTGCCCACGATTACGGTCGGTTCCGGCAACAGCGCGGCGGCCAGCCTGACCGAAGCCAACGGCAGCCTCGATACCAGCGGCACACTCAGCGTGACGGATCTGGACATCACCAACACCGTCAGCCCCAGCGTCGATAAAGTCGTGGCCAGCGGCATCACCGTCGGTCTGGAACGCAGCAACAGCGATTTGCTGGCCATGATGACGGTCGATACCACGCCCATCATCAGCGCGACGGCGACCCAGGGCACACTCAACTGGAAATTTGGCTCCGGTGCGGAAAGCTTCGATTATCTGGCCCGCGATGAAGTGCTGACCCTGACCTACACCCTCAAAGTCACCGACAGCAGCCAGGGCACGGCCACTCAGGACGTGGTGCTGACGGTAAAAGGCACCAACGATGCCCCGCTCATCACCTTCTACCAGAACACCGCAAGCCTGACCGAAACCAACACCACCCTGACCGCCACCGGCTTTTTCGTGGTGCGGGACGTGGATTATTCCGACATCATCAACGCCAGCAACCTGGGCGTGACCACTGCCGGAGTCACCGCCGGCCTGGTTCCCAGTCTGAACACCCTACGCAGCATGCTGGCAGTAGGCCCGAGTCCGGTCATCGACAGCACCTCCACCGTAGGCAGCCTCAACTGGAGCTTCAACTCCAGCAGCGAAGCCTTCGATTACCTGGCCCTGGGCGAATCCCTGACGCTCACCTACTCGGTGTTCGCCATAGATCCCAACTCCGCCACCGCCGACCGGCCAGTGGTCATCACCATTAACGGCACCAACGACGCGCCGACGATACGCAGCACCGCCACCCACCACGTCATCTCCGGCAGCTTCACAGAAACCGCCAGCACCACCGCCTCGACCACGCCGCGAGTCATCTACAGCGACAACAGCAGCACCACCACCGTCGAAGGCATTGCCTTTGCGGACAAGGATTTTAGTGATACGCATACGGTGGCCCGCAGCCTGAACAGCCTCAAATGGGCCTGGGGCAATAC
>JBPCSC010000303.1:0-1502 GCA_051007495.1 Methylococcaceae bacterium
CCATCAACCGCCCCTTGAGGTTGTCGAATACCAGCACGTCTTCGGACACCATCAGCAGAACATCGGGCGCGCCGATGGGATCGGGCTTATCGCTCCGCAACTGGGGCTCAATGTAATGAATGGTCTCGTAGCCAAAATAGCCGACCAGCCCACCGGTAAAACGCGGCAAACCTTCGATATTCGGCACCCGATAGCAGGCCGCAAATTCGCGTATCCAGTCCAGCGGATCTTCGACGGTGAGCGTTTCGTCGATCCTGCCATCCCGCTCAATGGTGATATCCAGCCCGCGCACGCTGATGATGGTGCGGCAAGGCAATCCGATGATGGAGTAGCGCCCCCATTGCTCCCCGCCATGCACGGACTCGAACAGGTAGGAATACGGCGCCTCGGCCAGCTTGAGGTAAGCACTGAGCGGTGTGTCGAGATCCGCCAGCACCTCACGAGTAACGGGGATGCGGTTGTAACCCTGTTGGGCGTAATGCTGGAACTGTTCGGGAGTCATGCAGTATGGGCCTTGTATATGAGCGGCTTAGCAAACGCCGGGGTGTTATGCGCAGGGTGATGAGGCTTATCCGCCGACCACTGCTGCAGGCAATGGCTGACACGGGGCCGAATCCACCCAACCGGGCAACTTGGCCAGCGATTCCAGAATCAGATCGGGCAACAACACCTCGACGCCCTTGCCGCCATGATAGCCATAGGGTACGCAAGCCAGCATGAAGCCTGCCCGGCGAGCCGCTTGCGCGTCCGCTGCCGAGTCGCCCACCATCAAACTATCGGAAGGGGCTACACCCAACTGTTCAGCAGTCTTGAGTAGCGATTCGGGGTCAGGTTTGTTGTTGACAAACTGATCGCCGGACGCCACGGCATCGAAAAAATGCGCTATGCCGATTTGCTTAAGCAGGGACAGGGTGAAACGGGAGTGCTTATTGGTCACACAGGCCAATTTGATCTGTGTCTGCCGCAGCCTCTGCAGGCATTCGAGCGCGCCATCATAAAGCCGGGTCCGATGGCACAGGTTGTCCTCATAAATTTCCATATACAAGGCCAATGCTTCAGCGAAACCCTCGGGTTCGGCCTCCGGCCATTGCTCCCCCGTCAAGGCTCGCTTGACCAGCATGGGCATACCGTTGCCTATCCAGCCACGCACCCTGGCTTCCCCCGCCGGCGGCTGACCCAATCGGGTCAGCATCTCGTCGATGGCGTAGGCCAGGTCCGGCGCGCTGTCGACCAGCGTGCCGTCGAGGTCAAAGACGACTAGTGATGGCCGCCGCCGCAGCATCCGCCTGATTGCGTCTGGGGTTGCTGAGCCTTGGCCAACTCTTCGCGCATGGCCTTGATGATGCTGTCGTAACGGTTGGGATCGCTGTCCTTGCCGGCACCGAACACGGCGGAACCCGCCACAAAGGTATCGACGCCCGCCTCTGCCACTTCGCGGATATTAGCCGGACCAACGCCGCCATCAATTTCCAGACGGATATCGCGGCCGGACGCCTTGATGA
>JBPCSC010000304.1:0-2621 GCA_051007495.1 Methylococcaceae bacterium
GGGAGCTGACTTTAGACAGTCTCAGGGCGCAGATCGCCTACGTCGGCCAGGAAGTTACCCTGTTCAACGACACATTGGCCAACAACATTGCCTACGGATGCCGGGATGCGGTCAGCCCGGAATCCATCAGGCAGGCGGCTGCGGCCGCTCATGCTCTGGATTTCATCGAGAAGCTACCGGATGGGTTCGAGACGGTCGTAGGCCAGCAGGGGATAGTCCTCTCAGGCGGGCAACGTCAGCGCATCGCCATAGCCCGCGCCCTGCTCAGGAATTCGCCCATACTGATACTGGATGAGGCGACTTCAGCCCTGGATGCTGAATCCGAACGCAAGGTTCAAGAGGCACTGGAAACCCTCATGCAGAACAGAACGACGCTGGTGATCGCACATCGTCTGTCAACCATCCAGAATGCCGACCGCATCTACGTAGTGCGGGACGGTCGCATTATCGAGACTGGCACTCACGCGGAATTGCTGGCTAGCCGATCCAGTTACGCCGAACTTCACGCCCTGCAATTCATCCCGCCTGCCATGTAATTCCTTTGATATTGTGTGGAAAAGCCATGGCCCGATTCACTCGGATGTCACAATGCACAACTAATATGAACGTTCACTGTTCTAATTAATTCTGACCAATCAGATGCCTGCTTTTACCCGTTTTAGGTAGTTCTCATGACAAGCCTCATAGATACACGATTGGATATCCCGGATTTAAGCAGCCTGATTATTGCTGCGCACACTATTTCCTCAAAGATGAGGGCATTGGAATTACATGATTTCCTCCTGCAACAACCGGGTATACCCTGCTTGCCGGTGTTGGATGAAAATTCTGCTTTGGTAGGGGTTATTTATACCCGTGAATTTCTGAAAACCATGTCAAGGGCATTCATGAGGGAATTGAGTTGCCGACTGACTGCCAGTGATTTTATCAATCGTCATTATTTCCTCGCTCATACTACTGATGAGGTAAATAATGTATTGTCATCATTGTTAGTGCATGATCCAAAACTGGAAAATGACAGCATTATAGTTTTTGATGGCGATAAACTGGCAGGAATAGTAACCGTTGCCAACCTGTTGCTGGTTATTTCGGAAACCCAGTACCAACTGCTAGACAGAATGGAATTGCTGAGTAGTCGTCTCAAGGAGGAAGTAGACATATCGGCCAGGCTGCAACGTGATCTGATGCCTAACAAGGAACTGGAATTCAAGGGATTCCATGTGTCGGGACTACTGAGTACCTCCACCGAAGTGGGCGGTGACCTGTTCGACTACTTCATCATAGACGAGCGTTATTTGATACTCGCCATGGGCGATGTCAGTGGTCACGGAGTACCTTCTGGTATGGTGGTTTCATCGGCTAAAGGTGCACTACGTACTCTGCCGGATGACATCTTGCAGCAACCGGCCAAACTGCTGGAACATCTAAATTATGCCGTGTTTGCTACGGGGTTGATGCAGCGATTGATGACATTCTTCTATATCGTCATTGATACCCGCAGAATGGTGGCCACTTATGGTAACGCCGGCCACAATTTCCCTTATATCTATCGTGCTTCGGAAAACCGTTGGCTGCAACTGGTTGATTCCTCCGCTTTGCCCTTGGGCATAGACGAAGATGAGGTTTATAACCAGGCCACGGTTGACCTGGCGAAAGGCGATCGCATATTCCTGTATACGGATGGACTGATAGAGGAAATGGATGATGCCGGAGAACAGTTTGGATATGAGCGCGTGGCGGAATATCTGAATAACCTGTCATACGATACGCCGCACGAAATGATTACGGCTATGCTTGAGGTATTAACCACGTACGCCAATGGTCGAACCTTTGAAGACGATGTCACCATGATAGGGTTGCATGTTACCGAGCATGAAGAGGTCGAGCGTAAAACGGTAGCACTGTTCAAGGCACCGGATGAACAGAAAAAACGTACACCTATCGAGAGTTGGTTCTCTGATAACCGCATACCCGTAGTGGATGGTTCCGAGTTACTTGAAGAACAGGGTGGTGAGTCCATGATCCCTGTGTTGACTCAGGGTTTCTTTGACAGTATGTCAGGCAGTATACCTCGCTCCACCTGGAACGAGGCCCCGGTGCTTTGGGCAGGAATTCCACTGGGCGATCAGATCAGCAGGATCAAGGATGCCATGATTTGCCGCGTATTGCAGAGTGGCGATGCCATAATCTCACAGATCGGATTAAATACCCTGTTGTTCGGAAACGATGAAAGCTCATTCCTGGATTTGAGAAACTATTTCAACAACACGATCAAGACCAGAGTTACCCATACGGAACAAAAAGAAGATATCATCAATGATATACTGACGTTTGCGTCGAGTCATGGTGCCGATGATAAACGACCATACCTGCCGGGTATGTTGCCCATCACTCTGGACGAAATGCTGGAAAACGCTTTTATGGCCGCTCCGGAATCATTCAGAACTTCCATGGGATCGGTTGAGAAAGGTGCCCGCCGCGCACTTAACGAAGCAGAGCGGGTTGATGTCAGTTATGGCATAAACGACAAAGTTCTGGGCATCAGTGTTACCGATCCATGGGGACGGTTTACACCTGAAATCCTCCTGAGAGGGTTTGAACGCTATTGCAAAGGGGGGGAG
>JBPCSC010000305.1:0-5930 GCA_051007495.1 Methylococcaceae bacterium
GCCCGGAGGAAATGGCAAGGTGGGTGTAGTAGGGTTTTGCTACGGGGGCGGTATATCCAATTACCTGGCCACTCAAATACCTACTCTGGCGGCTGCCGTGCCCTTTTATGGTAACCCGCCTCCCGGATCCGATGTCGCTAAAATAAAATCCCCTTTACTGCTTCATTATGCGGAAAACGATGAGCGTATCAATGCCGGGTGGCCGGCTTACGAGGCGGCTTTGAAAGCGGCCAAAATCCGCTACGAAGCCTATATTTATCCCGGGGTACAACACGGTTTCAACAACGATACCACCCCACGCTTTGATACCACCGCGGCCCAGTTGGCCTGGCAGCGTACAGTCGAATTTTTCCGTAAACATCTGGCCACCTGACACTCACCCGCTACGAGGAGTAACTCCAATGAAAAGTGTACTGTTCTGGTTGCATCGTTGGGTCGGCGTGGTTCTGGCCGCGTTCATGCTGGTGTGGTTTGCCTCCGGCTTGGTCATCATGTATTCGGACACCTTGAACACATCAAGACCTCAACAACTGGCCCATGCCGAAACACTGAAACCTGAACCAGGCTGGCTTAGTCTGGGTTCTGCCTGGGCCGCCAGCGCGACCGCACGCAAGGCCGCTACGGCGTTGGAAAAGAGTGCGCCCCCGGCGGCGGCCCCGATGCAGACGGCCAAACCGGCCAGCCCGGAACCGGATGTCATCGTCGATGCCCGATTGCTGAGGCTGGCCGGACAACCTTATTGGTTGATCGAAAATGGCCCCGGCAAGCGGTACGCGCTGTCCGCACTGGACGGTTCACTGCACCGGATCACGGTAGAAGAAGCCTTGCGTATTGCCTTGCACTGGCTGGACGGTGAGTCGTCCGGCAAACCGGCCCCGGTGCGCTATCAGGAAACGCTGGAAACCGACAGTACGCTGACCAACATGGAATCGTGGAAACCTTTTCACCGCATCACCGTAGAGGATGGAACAGGCAGCGAATTGCTGATTTCAGCCCGTACCGGGGAAGTCATTCGCGTGTCCACCGCCTTTGAACGCGGGCTGTATTACCTGGGCAACTGGATCCATCTCTTACGCTTCGTGGATGTATTCAGCCCGGGAGACACCCGCCACAGCGTACAGTTGTGGTTAGGGTTTGGGGCCAGCCTCGCCACAGCCACCGGGTTGATTGTCGGCTGGTTACGCTGGCGACCTGGCTGGTTTGGCAAGCCAACCTACTCACAAGGCCGCACTCAGCCCTATAGGGATTTTTGGTGGAAGTGGCATTTTTGGGGGGGATTGATCGGCGGTGTATTCGCCTTTTTCTGGGGTATCAGTGGTTATCTGTCCACTAACCCCGGGCAGATATTTTCTAACGCCAACCCGGGCCGAGGGGAATTGTCCGCGTATTACGGCAAGGAGTTACCCGAGATCATGCGCCGCTGGACACCCGAATCCCTCAGTGAACCGGATCACGGCTCTCGCATCGTTGAACTGAACTGGCGACATCTGGCTCAGGATGCCGTTCTCATCGCCTATACCGCAGATGCTCAGCGCGTACGCCAACCCATGGAAGAGACAGTCGCCGAGTTCGACGATACCGCTTTGGCCGCCGCCGCCAGCCGACTGACAGGACTGGGTGAAGGCGTAGCCAGCAGCCGTTTGTTCCGCTATGACGATTACTACTACACCCGCCGTAGCCGTAGCACCTGGGATCGACCCTTACCGGTTTCACAGGTCGATTTTGCCGATGCCGCAGGCAGCCGACTGTACCTGGATCCGCTGGATGGCCGGGTACTCATCAAGCAGGATCAAAGCCGCAGGCTGTACCGCTGGGTTTATTCCCTGCTGCACTACTGGGATTTCGGCTGGCTTCAGGTACGGCCGCTCTGGGATGTGTGGATGTTGTTCGGGGTTAGTCTGGGGTTGGTGATGAGCGGAGCGTCTGTGGTATTGGGCTGGAATCGCCTGAAGTGGACGTTCCGGACCAAAAAGAAAAAATCGCTGCGAACAACGAATCCGGCGGCAGAGGCTCCTGCGTCCGCCACCCTGATCGAACCCACCGGGGGATGATTCTTCACCACCATGTGGATTGTTCAGATTGCTCTGCGCCGCCCCTATACCTTCCTGGTGGCGGCATTACTCATCCTGTTGTCGACGCCTTATGTGTTTCGCAACATGCCTACCGACATTTTCCCGGATATCCAGATTCCGGTAGTGGCTTTACTGTGGGAATACCGGGGCATGAACGCCAGGGAGATCGCCGATCGGGTGACCTCCAATATCGAGCGTTCCATGACGCTGATCGACGGCATTGAACATACCGAATCGGTGTCTTATACCGGGGCCGCTGTGGTCAAAGTGTTTTTTCATCCGGGTACGGACATCCGCACGGCTTTGGCTCAGGTGATGTCCAGCAGCAATTCGGTGTATCGCTCCATGCCGGTAGGAACAGCACCGCCTCAGGTCATACAGTATTCGGCCTCGGATTTACCGCTGATCCAACTGGGCGTGTCCAGCAGCACCGTTCCCGAAACCGACATCAACGACTTGAACGGGAGTGTCATCCGCAATCTGCTGCAAAGCCAGCGTGGAGTGGCTGTAACCTACCCTTATGGGGGCAAAGGTCGGCAGGTCACGGTGGACGTGGATCCCTCCGCCTTGTTGGCGCAGGGTCTGACACCGAATGATCTGGTCGAGGCATTGGCGGCTCAAAATCTGATCTTGCCCACCGGGACACTCAAAGTTGGAACCACTGAGTACGATGTCACCCTGAACGGTGCTGTGCCGACTATTGCCCGCATCGGCGAACTGCCGGTGAGGACGATCAATGGGGTGACGACACTGATACGGGATGTGGCTCAGGTTCGGGATGGTTCGTCGCCGCCCACCACCATCGCCCGGCAAAATGGCGAGCGGGGGTTGCTCCAGTCGATCTTCAAAATCGGCAACATATCCACATTGGATGTGGTGCGTTTCGTTAAGAACACCCTACCGGAGATGCTGTCGCGGATGCCCGAAGGCATCAACATCACGCTGATGTTCGATCAGTCCTTGTTCGTGAGGGCTGCGATCGGCAACGTCCTGCATGAGGGCTTGATTGCCGCCGGTCTTACGGCGGCCATGATATTGCTCTTTCTGGGTAACTGGCGCAGCACGGCCATCATCGCGGTTTCCATTCCCTTGTCGCTGCTCAGTTCATTGATTGCGCTGCATCTGCTGGGTGAAACCATCAACCTGATGACGATGGGAGGTATGGCTTTGGCGGTAGGCATATTGGTGGACGATGCCACGGTGGAAATCGAAAACATCGAACGCCAAATGCAACTGGGCAAAAATCCGCGTCAGGCAATACTGGACGGTGCGGCCGAAATCGCCATGCCGGCTTTGGTCTCGACCTTGTGCATCTGCATTGTGTTCGTGCCCATGTTCTTTCTGAGTGGCGTGACTCAAAGCCTGTTCGTACCCATGGCTGAAGCCGTGGTATTTGCCATGTTGTCGTCTTATGTGCTGTCGCGCACGCTAGTGCCCACCCTGGTGATGTATCTGATGCAGGGGCATAAGGGACGACTGGCCACTGCCACCCAAAACCCATCCGGTTTTACTCGCATTTATCTGGCTTTCGAGCGTGGATTCGAGCAGTTTCGGCAGCATTATTTAAGCGTTCTGGATCATGCACTTCTGCACCGCATTCGCTTTGGTTCCATGTTTATCGGGTTCTGCCTATTGTCTTTGGGCTTGACGCCGTTTCTCGGAGAAGACCTGTTTCCAAGAGTGGATGCCGGGCAAGTCAGGCTGCATGTACGCGCTCCTTCCGGCACTCGGCTTGAAGAAATGCCCAGGCAGATCGACGCAATAGAAACGCTGATACGGGAACAGATTCCGGCCCATGATCTGGGCGATATACTCGACATCATAGGCGGGCCCTATAGCACCCGTAATACCTTGTTTGGTAATTCCGGTACGGTGGAGACCGCCGATACCGAAATCATGATTTCACTGACACCGGGGATGCACGCCCCCAGTTCGGGATACATCAAAACCCTGAGACAGGCGTTACCGGAACGCTTTCCTGATCTTGAGTTTTTCTTTCAACCCGCAGATCAAGTGAGCCAAACCCTTAATTTCGGTATTCCTGCCCCAATCAACATTCAGTTCATAGGCGGCAAACCGGAAGAAGTCATGCCGACAGTCGTCAAACTCAATAACCGCCTGCGTGAAATTCCCGGCATTGTCGATGCCCATATCTACCAGCGACTGCAAAAACCCGCCTTGTCCCTGGAGATGAATCGTCTGCACTTGCAGCAACTGGGGCTTACGGCCCGCGATCTGGCACAAAATCTTTTGCTTACCCTCAGCGGCAGTATGCAGTCCGCCCCCTCATACTGGCTCAATCCTGCCAACG
Source organism: Methylococcaceae bacterium (assembly GCA_051007495.1). Lineage (GTDB taxonomy): Bacteria > Pseudomonadota > Gammaproteobacteria > Methylococcales > Methylococcaceae > CAIVXW01. Next base: position 4,384 of record JBPCSC010000305.1, read on the forward strand.
GTTATACGGTTAATATCGGAGTGATGGGAAATCCTCTCGCACTCGACAGTATTGATGCCTTGATGCGAACGCCAATCGGCGGCGAGAACACTCGGCATGAGCCTCAAATACTGGGTAATCTGGTGGATGTGAAGCGATCCGTGCAGCCATCGGTGGTGACGCATTACAACGCCGACAATGTGCTTAACGTCTACGCCAATGTGGAGCATCGTGATCTGGGTTCGGTAAGCCGTGACATTGACCGCCTGCTGGGGTCCTGTCGTAGCGAGTTACCTCGTGGGGTAAAGGTGGAGGTGCGAGGTCAGATTGAAACCCTGCACAGTTCGTTTAACGGGCTGGGTACAGGTTTGGCTGTGGCCATTGTGCTGTTGTATTTGCTGCTGGTGGTTAATTTTCAATCCTGGCTGGATCCACTCATCATCGTCAGTGCGTTGCCGGCGGCACTGGCCGGTATCGCCTGGATGCTGTATCTCACAGGCACTACCCTCAGCGTTCCGGCCCTCACCGGCAGCATCATGGCGATGGGGGTGGTGACCGCCAACAGCATCCTGCTGGTGTCTTTTGCCCGCACCCGCCTCGCCACAGGTGTGCCACCGATCAGCGCGGCACTCGAAGCCGCCTCCACCCGTTTGCGTCCGGTCTTGATGACGGCACTGGCCATGATCGTGGGTATGCTGCCCATGGCCATGGGTTGGGGCGAGGGTGCTGAACAGAACGCCCCCTTGGGACGGGCCGTCATAGGCGGCTTGATTCTGGCGACGGTGTCGACACTGCTGTTTGTTCCTGTGGTATTCGCACTGACCCATCGCTGGCTGGAGCGGTATCAATCCAGAATCCGGCTTGCAACCGGATTAAACTAAACAAGAATAAGTAATCGCTACGGGGCCTGATGTGAATTAGTCGCACCTACAGGTTTAGCGGTAACTAATACTTGAGCCAAGTAATAACCCTTAATCAGCTTAAAGAAGTCGCCACACAGTGAGCTATTGGATTACTCAAGCACATGGATTCAAATAGATTTTTAGTATAGACTAAAAATTACCACAATAAAAACTTTTACTTAAGTCGCGTTATAACCCCTAATCAGGTTAAGAAGTCGCTACGCGGAAATCTTTATTGAATCGGGTTTCCGCACCCAAAGGCGGGAAAAAGAAAAGACCCCCGGACTGTCGCTTCTCCCTGCGCTTCTCGGTTTTGGCGATCCCCGCCAAAACCTGCGATGCTCGGCGCGACTGAACGGGAGGGTGGCTTTTACCAGGCAGTGTGCCATTCGAGAGGCAATTCATGAGTCAAAATACTTCCTGCCTTGAATTAAAAGCTAAGGCAAAAATAAATGTTTTAATTCAAACTTTGTTGTGTATACATCAATCATGAATCATCCTCATTCGTCAGCCAGTCCTTTGTCTTCTGATAAATTACCTCAACCCACTCTGAACCTGGCCAGGCGATTGACGCTAGGGGTATTGGCTTTTCTGGTTCTAGGCGGTGCAACCCGCTGGTATGTCAATCAACAGGATGAGGATCACCTAAAGGCATATACCCAGGCC
>JBPCSC010000306.1:0-14473 GCA_051007495.1 Methylococcaceae bacterium
TGCCCGGGGCACGTTTGTAGTCCCGCCTTCAGGCGGAATTGCTACCTCGGCATCCTGCCCGGGGCACGTTTGTAGTCCCGCCTTTAGGCGGAATTGCTACCCCGGCATCCTGCCCGCGGCACGTTTGTAGTCCCGCCTTCAGGCGGAATTGCTACCCCGGCATCCTGCCCGGGGTGGCCAGTTTGTGCATTGCGTAGCGGTAATTGTGTAACGGCTTCTGCTCATTATTCAGCCTCCGTACGCATTCCCACGCGGGAGCGCGGGAACGAGAAAACCCCTTTTGTAGGTGCGAATTCATTCGCATCGGGTGTGCCTGTACATGCGGGCCACAGGTATAGCCAGGAAACAGATTGCTGCGCTGGAGTTTTGCATTTCGGGCGGTGGTGCGAATGAATTCGCACCTACAGGCTGTGGTTGTTTGTAGCGGAACCCCCACTACCTGCCTGAATACTCGCAGGAGACGCGGCTAGAATAATGCGATGCGGAGTAAGCCTATACTGTCACTGGTTACCAGTAGCATATAGTTGGCGAGCATGCCGAAACTTCGGCGAGACCAAGCGGCCCAGGCGTATAACACACACCCGGAAATCCACAGGGGATAAAGTATCAGCAAGGGAGGGTCGGGTACGGTGAAGGCCATGATGAGGGAACACGAGATACTGAGTATCCAGGCTAAAAATTCAATGGCAAAACGGAATGGATGGGAGTGCCAATCTTCTTTAATCCACCGGCAAGTAGTACGGATATTCTTAATCATGACGCTCAGTTTGACTGCCTGTATCTGAGTTTCTGTGAACGCTCGACCATGAACTCCAGCAGCACCATTCTCAGTCGGGCCGCAAATTCGAGTTCGCAGTCGCGCCACGGTCTGGAACGATAGCGCATGGTGGTTTTCCAGCGTGCGAATGAGGTTCGGGGGTGGGGTTTTTCCTGGTTTCCGGTTGTAGGTAATACATAGGGTTTTTCCGGGTTGCCGGCCCATTCAATCTCACGGGGTACTTCTGGTCTGAACAGGATGATTCTGTCGTTACTGGTTCTGGTCAGGCGAATGGACAGCAAACCGCTGGCAATTTGACAATATTCCCGCGCCGGGGGGAATTCCGCCACCAGATGCGAGGTGGAATAAACCTCCTGAACCCTCATGTTTAACCATGTAGCCAGTTCATTGAGGTGGTTTTGTCCAGGCACTTGACCCACCTTCGAAGTCAGTCCTTCAGCCATAAATACCACGCCCGTGACGTCCAGTTCTTTGAGTAGTCCTGGCCAGTATCCGACCAATGTCTGGTGTAAATCCCGGTTTTTTTCCAGACCTTCATCCATTCTTTCAGTGATGTGCTCTAGCCCGGACAGATAAACATTGTCATCCGCACGTTGCAGTTCAGATATCAGGGTGGATACCATTTGAACCACAAAAATCAGCGGTGCTCTTTGTTCGGGAGATAAATACAGCGGGGTTGAATGATTCATGCACGAGATAAGGCCCCAAAGCATTTTGTTACTCATGATGGGTAATACTGCGGTAGCCTTGACACCCATGTTTTTGAGGTACTCGATATACAACGGAGATACGCTGCGCAACATGGAATAACCCAGGTCCAGCATGCGTTCATCATCTTCAATTCCATCAATGGATTGCACCGGCACGGCGACATAATCGACATTGGGCAGATGACGTAAAGGACTCAGGGCAAACATTCTACGGGCCGGCAAGGGAATATCCGTAGACGGAAAATGCAAATCCTGAAAAGATTCTAACTGATTTTGCCTGGTTTCTGCGATTACCTTGCCGGAGAAATCATCTTCACACCGGTACACCATTACCCGCTCAAAACCGGTGCTTCTTCGTATCCAGTTGGTCAGTGCTTTCAGCATGGAGGGCAGTGATCCGGTTTCAAGTATATGTTGTATCCGGGTGTTGAGTTGCGACAGACTGAGATTTTGCCATTTGTAGTTGGTATCAACGACGGGTTCTATTTCCAGCAACAGATAGCGGCCTCTGCGGTGGCCGAACAAATGGTAGCCCTGTCCGGGAGGATAAGGCTGTTCATAGGTAAGAAAATGTACCATTGTTTTTTCTACCCTGATTTCAAACAGATGAGCACAGAGTTCATCCACCACATGGGCACCCAGGGCATGATCCAGTGTTTTTCCCAGAAGGCTGTCTACGGGTTTTTGTAAAATATCATAAGCATTGGCACTGATGCGGAGTATACGCAAGGACGGTTCTTCGACCAGCAATAACACCCCGTGCGGTTGTATGTCGCTGATGAGGTGAATGGGGTCGCTGTCACATGCGGAGTGTGGGTCAGTATTATTTAAGGCGGCGGTGAGTGAAGACAAATAATTAGTCATGCAGGCTTGCTCTGGTTCAGGTTAAAATCTCGGGAGATGAGGCTTCAAACCAGCGTTCGAGGGTGACAAATGTCTGGCTGGCGGATTCGGTCAATCGGGTTTTGTCCCAATCGCCTTCCTGAGTCAGGTAAGTACCAAAACGCTTCCACATTTCCATGGTTTCAATTCCATAGCCACTAAAGAAAACCAGCCCCTGGCCCTGGCTTAGATTCAAGCTGTTCTGGAAATGACGATTCATTATTTGCCCGCCCAGGGTAGAGCCTTCAATAACATAAAGGCAGCCCATAACACTGCTGCGATCGCTGCATAAGGGGAGTTCAGCGCATTCCGGTATCTGTTCCAGTTCAGCGGGGTTATGTCCCAGTGCCAGTAAATCCTGCTCCAGTAGTGTTGTTTTGATCCGCATGGGGTAATCAGGTATCCATACATTGATATCTGCGAGGGCGTTTAAGGTTTTTTCCAGAGGGCGGTAATACCCCAGAAAACTGCAAAGCAATTTATCGTAATCGGCCAGAGAGAAGCCGGCGCGTAGCAGGTTTAAACGCTGTTCGAGTCGGGTGTGGTGGGCATGGGTTGCGGTACGTAATTCGGTCAGAAGGGTATTCATTCGCTTGTTCCTGTCCTGGGCTTTCTGGTGATGTCCAGCACTGTGCCGGTAGTGGTTGTCATTAACGCCTGTTTTTGTTGCAACAAACTGATTGAGCGGAAAAACTCGCTCTGTAGCCTGGGCATGATACCTAAAGCCTCAGAGGTGTAGTAGACGAGTGTGTAGGGCACGGGGGCATCCAGTCCAGGTCGATTTCTTATCCTGAGTGACTGCCAGGCCACAACGATGGTGTTGCGTGCCGCCAGGGCATCCATGAAGATGATTTCTTCATGGTCAATCACCGATTGAAACGACATGCTGCGTATGGGTACGAACACCGCACCACTGCCACTGTGGCGCAGCAGGATACGGGTCATATTGTAAAGCGGGGCGGGTAAGGTTCTGTCCTCACGGCGTATGGCCGCAGGGCGATAAAAGGTTTCATGGGTCTGCATCAAAACCGCCTACTGGACTTGTTAAGTTGGCTTTTGTATTCTGCCCGGCGGATGAGATTGTCTACTCAGGCGCAGGGCTTGTTGATTCCATGGATAGCGCATTATTAACATCATCCGCCTCCCAAGGGTTTGCGAATCCATCCTTAACAGAGCCTATTTTGATGGCGTCACACAGGATCCCTCTCTCTTCCCCTTTTTCCATAGTAACAAAAAAACGGAGCTAGTCATGACCATAAAAGTTGCCATTAACGGATACGGCCGCATAGGCCGCAATGTTCTTCGTGCCCTTTACGAATACCACCGAACCCATGACATCCAGATCGTGGCCGTCAATGATCTGGGTGATGCCAAAACCAACGCTCACCTGACCCAATACGATACGGTACACGGTCGCTTTGGCGGCACTATCAGCGTGGAAGGCGATTACATGATCGTCAACGGTGATCGTATCCGGGTGCTTGCCGAAAAAGACCCCGCCAAATTGCCTTGGGGTGATCTGGGTGTGGATGTCGTGCATGAGTGTACGGGTATCTTCACCTCTAAAGCCAAAACCATAGCCCACATCGAAGCCGGGGCCAAAAAGGTCATCATTTCGGCCCCCGGTGGGGAGGACGTAGATGCCACCATCGTGTATGGGGTCAATCACACCGCGCTCAAAGCCACCGATACCGTCATTTCCAACGCCTCTTGCACTACCAATTGCCTGGCTCCTCTGGTGCAACCGCTGCATCAGGCCATAGGTTTGGAGCACGGCCTGATGACGACCATCCATGCCTACACCAACGATCAGGTGCTGACAGACGTTTTCCACAAAGACTTGCGTCGTGCCCGCTCCGCCACTCAATCCATGATTCCCACCAAAACAGGTGCTGCTGCGGCCGTGGGCCTGGTCATGCCTGAACTGGCCGGTCGCCTGGACGGATTCGCCATTCGTGTGCCGACCATTAACGTTTCGATGGTGGATCTCAGCTTTGTCGCCTCCCGCAACACCAGCAAGGAAGAAATCCACGAGATACTCAAGGCTGCATCGGAAGCGCATCTCAAGGGTATTTTGGGTTACAACGATGAACCGCTGGTTTCCATGGATTTCAACCATGATCCGCGCTCTTCCATCTATGAAGCCACTCTGACCAAGGTCATGCAGGGCAATATGGTCAAGGTATTGGCCTGGTACGATAACGAATGGGGTTTTTCCAACCGTATGCTGGATACCACCGTCGCTTTAATGAACGCAGGTTGAATATGTCCAGGCGAACCAAAATTGTAGCGACCCTGGGGCCTGCCACTGATGAACCCGGGGTTTTGGAGCGGGTGCTCAGGGCTGGTGTCGATGTGGTTCGCCTGAACTTCTCACACGGCGACGTAGACACCCACAAATGGCGGGCCGAGTGTGTCCGAAACCTGTCTAAAGAAATCGGTCGCCATGTTGCCATATTGGCTGATCTGCAAGGCCCTAAAATTCGCATCGCACGCTTCAAGGACGATGGAAAAATCCGGCTCGCGGTCGGTGCGCGTTTTGACCTTGACGTTCATTTTTCTCCCGACCAGGGCGATGACCACCAGGTCGGCTGCCATTACGCCGATTTGCCCCGGGATGTCGCACCCAGTGATGTGTTATTGCTGGACGACGGGCGTATCGTGCTGGAGGTGGTCTCCATTGAAGGTGGCCGGGTAAGCTGTAAGGTGGTGATTGGCGGGGAGTTGTCCAGTTACAAGGGGATCAACAAGCAGGGCGGCGGTTTGTCTGCTGCGGCCCTGACCGACAAAGACCGATCCGACATCAAAACAGCCGCTGAAATCGACGCTGATTTTCTGGCGGTATCCTTCCCACGCACTGCGGATGACATCAAGGAGGCCCGGGTACTGTTGCGGGCGGCCGGAGGTGATGCCGGCATAGTGGCCAAGATCGAACGCTCCGAAGCACTGGAACCGGGCGTGATCGAAGCCATTATTGATGCCTCGGATGCCATTATGGTGGCCCGGGGTGATTTGGGGGTGGAAATCGGCGATGCCCGTTTACCCTGGGTACAAAAGGATTTGATCAAAATGGCGCGAAGCCGGGACAGGGCGGTCATTACTGCCACCCAGATGATGGAGTCCATGATATTGAACCCCATGCCCACTCGGGCCGAAGTATTCGATGTGGCCAATGCGGTGATAGACGGCACCGATGCCGTCATGCTGTCGGCCGAAACGGCCAGCGGCCAGTTTCCTGACAAAGCGGTTGAATCCATGCACCGAGTATGTCTTCAAGCCGAAACCCACCCTATTTTGCAACATTCCCACCACCGAATTGACGAAACCTTTGACCGGGTTGACGAAGCCATCGCCATGGCGGCCATGTATGTCGCCAATCACCTGCCGGTGAAAGCCATAGGTGCCTTGACAGAAACCGGCTATACCCCTTTGTGGATGTCGCGTATTAGTTCGGGTATACCCATTTATGCCATGACCCGCCACGAGAAAACCTGCCGCAAGGTCACACTATACCGGGGGGTTTATCCCATGAGTTTTGATGCGCCGGGTGATGTGGATGAGGCGGGTTTGCACCGGTTGATTATTGATGAATTCGTCAAACGGAATTTACTTAAAAAAGGGGATTTGGTCGTTTTGACCAAGGGAGATACCTGTGGTGTGCGGGGGTCAACCAACGCGATGAAAATAGCTAAAGTAGGAGAATGATGATGCACGGTGAACACCTGTTTCAGTTTTTAATTCATGAGCAACGCCGAAATCCGGATGCCACCGGTGAACTGACTTTGTTATTAAGCGATATCGCTTCGGCGTGCAAGGCCATTTCCCATGCGGTGAACCGGGGGGCTTTAAGTGGAACCTTAGGCGCGGTGGGGGCTGAAAATATACAGGGCGAATCGCAAAAGCAATTGGATGTGATTACCCATGAGATTATGGTTCAGGCACTGGAATGGACCGGGCATTTGGCGGGTATGGTGTCTGAGGAAGTGGCCGATCCCGTGCCCATTCCTGAGGCGTATCCCCGAGGTAAATACCTGGTTGCATTTGATCCTCTGGATGGATCTTCCAATATCGACGTGAATCTGTCGGTAGGGACTATTTTTTCAATAATACGTGCGCCAGACAATACCGGGTCTGCCAAGGCTGAGGATTTCTTGCAAGCCGGAATACACCAGGTCGCCGCCGGTTTTTGTGTGTATGGTCCGGCAACCGTATTGATACTGACTACGGGTAATGGAGTGAATGGATTTACCCTGAACCGCGATATAGGCGAATTTGTACTCACCCATCCTGATATGCGGGTTCCTGAAGATACCTGTGAATTTGCCATCAATATCTCAAACCAGAGGTATTGGGAACCCCCGGTACAGCGGTATATCGAAGAATGTATGAAGGGAACGGACGGCGGTCGGGAAAAAAACTTCAATATGCGTTGGGTGGCCTCAATGGTGGCCGAGGTGTACCGGATACTCACCCGAGGGGGGATTTTCCTGTACCCCCGCGATAACCGTGACCCAACCAAACCAGGCCGCTTGCGTTTGCTGTACGAAGCCAATCCCATGGGGTTTATCATCGAACAGGCCGGAGGTGCAGCGTCTACCGGCAAGGAGCGTATTCTGGATATTATTCCTGCCCATATTCACCAAAGGGTTCCGGTTATTCTGGGTTCAAAAAACGAAGTGGAGCGGGTGGTTTTTTATCACGCTTAAATTAAGACTTGCCGCACTACGGTTTGGCCTGACATCTATTTCCGTAAACCTGTCGCGTTCTGTCTTGAACGCTTATGCTGTTTTGGGATTTTCCATACACGTCTAATGAACTTTAAAATCGTAGTTACTCTTACTCATCCCGCACGCGGTTTTTGCGGTATCCACTATCCTCCAACCACTCGCTCCAATTGCGAGATTAAGTCAGACGGACTCATGGTAAGGGAGTATGAACTCGATTATCTGACCTCACGCGATAAAAAAGCGGCAAAAGGAAAACTCAATACAGAGACTGCCTGATGCAGGCAGCGTAATCTACAATGCCTGCCTGAAGCAGAAAGATTTGGGGCGCAGACGAATCCAGCCTACAAAGCTTCGCTGTTACATAACTTTATTGATTTGAATTGCGGTAACTGATTCGTTGCGGCCTGCTGAATAATGATGCGCGGCTTTTCGATGCAGGTTTTAGCACTTATGTAAATAAGCCGGAAAAATGGCAGATAAAAAAAAGGCTTACTGACATTCAGTAAGCCTTTGCTTTTTTGGCTCCCCCGGACGGACTCGAACCGCCGACCCGGTGATTAACAGTCACCTGCTCTACCGACTGAGCTACAGGGGAATATTCGGTATGGCGCGCCTGGAGAGATTCGAACTCCCGACCACCTAGTTCGTAGCCAGGTACTCTATCCAACTGAGCTACAGGCGCGTTTTGAAGGGGGTATTATGTGACAATATGAAAAAGTCGTCAAGTATTCGCTGGTTTATAATGCGATACGAATAGGGGAGTGGGGCTTGATGATGTGGTTTGTGTGCAATCGCTTAGCGTTCTTCCGGTGGAGCGGTGTACTCGCTCATGTACTGGTTTTTCAGTCTGAGGTATCCGTCTTTGGAGAACCGGAGGTAGTCTCGCTCTTCAGGTTTTAGCGGGCGTACTGCACGGGCCGGACTGCCGACGTAGAGCCAGCCACTATTCAGGTGTTTGCCTGGGGATACCAGGCTGCCGGCACCGATCATGACATCATCCTCTACCACAACACCATCCATGATGATGGCACCCATGCCTATGAGACAGTGATTGCCGATTCGGCAGCCGTGCAGTATGACCCGATGGCCGACAGTCACACCTAAACCAATAATAAGCGGATAACCCTCGGGGTTGTGGTCGGTGCGTTGGGTGACGTGGAGAACACTGCCATCCTGAATGTTGGTTTCGGCTCCAATCTCAATGCGGTTGACATCGCCGCGTGCGACGGTTTGAGGCCAGAAGGAAACATCATTGCCCACAGAAACCTCACCGATTAACGTGGCCGTGTTGGCTACGTACACATTCTGCCCCAGATGCGGGGCGATGCCCCGGAAGGATTGAAGGTTCATGGTGTGGGGCGCGAGGCTTTTTCTTCGAGACCGGAAAGACCAAACCGGCGTTGCAGTTCAGCCAGAACCTGCCGGTGACTTAAACCCTGATGCGATAAAAGAACGAGTGTGTGGAACCAGAGATCCGCCACTTCGTATACGATTTTATCCGCTTGACCGTCCTTGCCGGCGATCACGGTTTCAGTGGCTTCTTCGCCTATTTTTTTGAGTATCGTGTCCAGGCCTTTATGGTACAGACCGGCTACGTAAGAGGTGTCGGGGGCTTGGGTTTTACGCTGCTCCAGTACTTCGGCCAGCGCGTCCATGATGTCCATGAGTCAACCTTTTTTGTAGAGGGTTTCAGGTGGGGTGAGTACGGGTTCTACCGTTTGCCATTCTCCATCACACAGACGGCGATAGAAGCAACTATGCCGACCCGTGTGGCAGGCGATGCCGCCGATCTGTTCGACGGTGAGCAGAATGACGTCCTCATCACAATCCATGCGTATGTCGATAATTTTTTGCCGATTACCGGATTCCTCACCTTTGTGCCAGAGTTTTTGCCGGGAACGAGACCAATAAACCGCATAACCTTCGCTGGCGGTCAGGCTCAGGGCCTCGCGGTTCATCCAGGCGACCATCAGCAGTGTACCGGTTTTGGCCTCCTGCGCGATGGCCGGTATGAGACCGTCTGCATTCCAGCGAATGTGATCCAGCCAATTCATAACCTGACCCTCACACCACGACGCGCCAGATGCTCTTTGGCTTGAAGCACGGTGTATTCGGCAAAGTGAAAGATGCTGGCGGCCAGCACTGCATCGGCCTGGCCTATGGTGACTCCGTCAGCCAGGTGGTCGAGGTTGCCCACACCACCGGAAGCAATTACCGGTACGGTGACGGCGGCACTGACCGCACGGGTGAGTTCGAGATCAAAGCCCTGGCGAGTTCCATCTCTGTCCATGCTGGTCAGGAGGATTTCTCCTGCGCCCAGGCTGACCATTCGCTGTGCCCATTCTATGGCATCCAGCCCTGTGGGTTTGCGACCACCGTGAGTGAAAATCTCCCACCGTTTGGGCGCATCGGCTACTTGTTTGGCATCTATTGCGACCACGATGCACTGGGAGCCAAACCGTTCGGCGGCTTCACGCACGAATTCAGGACGGTGTACGGCGGCTGTGTTGATGCTGACCTTGTCGGCACCGGCGTTCAACATCCTGCTGATGTCGTCCAGGCTGCGAATGCCACCGCCTACGGTCAGAGGAATGAATACTTCACCGGCCACTTGTTCTACGACATGAACCATGGTCTCGCGGTTGTCGGCACTGGCGGTGATGTCGAGGAAGGTGAGTTCATCAGCCCCTTCCTGATCGTAGCGGCGGGCGATCTCGACCGGGTCACCGGCATCCCGGATATCCACAAACCGAACACCTTTAACGACACGTCCGGCATCCACGTCCAGGCAGGGTATGATGCGTTTGGCTAACATAATTAGTATCGGTTCGCCACTTCCAGGGCGGTAGCGAAATCCAGCGTGCCTTCGTAGAGGGCTCGCCCGGTAATGGCACCAATTACTCCGTCCCCCACTATGGTGCCTACGGCGTGTATGTCCTCAATCCCGCTAATGCCGCCCGAGGCGATGACCGGAATGCGTATGGCGCGAGCCAGGCGTGCAGTGGCTTCGATGTTAACGCCTTCCATCATGCCGTCGCGGCAAATATCGGTGTAGATAATGGCCTCAACGCCATCATCTTCAAACTTTTGCGCCAGATCGACTACATCGTGATGGGAAAGCTTGGACCAACCATCAATGGCTACTTTGCCTTCTTTCGCGTCCAGACCGACGATAATGTGATTGGGGAATTCAGCTGCGACCTCGCGCACAAAATGCGGCGCGCTGACGGCCTTGGTGCCAATGATGACGTAATCGACACCGGCATTGAGGTAGGCCTGAATGGTGTCCTGGTCGCGTATGCCACCACCGGCCTGAATACGAATGTTGGGGTAGGCTACCCGGATAGCGTGTATGACTTCGCCATTGCGAGGCTTGCCTGCGAAGGCACCATCCAGATCCACCAGGTGCAAACGCTCGGCCCCGGCGGCAACCCAACGCCCCGCCATGGCAACTGGATCATCTGAAAACACCGTATCATCGTCCATACGCCCTTGGCGCAGACGTACACATTTGCCTTCTTTAAGGTCTATGGCTGGAATCAAAAGCATGGCGGTAGGACTCCTGTATCACAAGTGGGTGGGCAGAGGCGGTTTGGGTTCATCAGTAATCCATCATGATGAGGTTTGGGCGTGGGTTCCGTCCCAAGCCAGGAAGTTGGCCAGCAGACGCAGTCCGGCGGACTGGCTTTTTTCAGGGTGAAACTGCACGGCAAAGAGATTGCCGTGAGCCAGCACTGAGGTAAACGGTGTGGGGTAGTCGGTGGTCGCGGCTTGATCGGCCACATCAGACGGACACGCATAATAGCTGTGCACGAAGTAAAACCAGGAACCGGGGGCAATACCTTGCCATAAGGGGTGGTGGTGGGTTGGATTAACCGGGTTCCAGCCCATGTGCGGAATTTTGAGCGGGATGCCATCCTCGGTGGTGAGTCCCGTACTGAAACGCCGAACGTGTCCGGGCAAGATGCCCAGGCAGGTAATGCCGTCGTTCTCCTCGCTGTCTTGTAGCAGAGCCTGCATACCCAAACAGATGCCCAGCAAGGGTTTTTGGCGCGACACTTCAATAATGACTTCTGCCAGTTCCAACCGATGCAATAGGGACATGCAATCCCGCATGGCACCCACACCAGGGAATACGATGTGGCTGGCCGTTCGAATTTGGTCTGGATCGTGGGTGACTACGACACGGTGCGCCCCGTTGGAGGCGTGCTGTAAGGCTTTGGCGATGGAGTGCAGATTCCCCATTCCATAATCAATGACGGATACGGTAGACATACGCGAGGTCGGGAAAAAACCGGGGTGAAGTGACTACAACTGACCTTTGGTGGAGGGGATGATGTCCGCCAGGCGGTTGTCTCGTTCGGCAGCCATACGCAGGGCACGACCGAAGGCTTTGAATAGGGTTTCGGCGATATGGTGGGCGTTTTGGCCTTTGAGGTTGTCGATGTGTACAGTAACCCGAGCGTGATTGACAAAACCCCGGAAGAATTCCTGCAATAGATCCACGTCGAAGTGGCCTATCCGCTCACGCGGAAACTGAACGTCGTACCATAAGCCAGGCCGACCGGAGTAGTCGATGACCACGCGCGAGAGGGCTTCATCCAGCGGAACATAGGCATGACCGTAACGGTTGATGCCTTTTTTGTCACCCAGTGCCTGGGAGATAGCCATACCAAAGGTAATGCCTATATCTTCCACCGTGTGATGATCGTCGATGTGTACATCGCCTGTCGCGCTGACTTCAAGGTCGATCATGCCGTGTCGCGCCACTTGATCCAGCATGTGATCAAGAAAATGTACTCCGGTGTTGAGTACACTGCGGCCTGTGCCATCCAGATTGAGGTTGACCCTGATCCGGGTTTCCTGGGTGTTACGTTCTACGTCTGCGACACGCTGATTCATGTGGGGAAAGCTGATAAGAGACTTGAAGGGCCGGTATTGTCGGCGATGCGGGTTTGGAGGGCAAGCCGAAATTCGCGGCGTTATGAAGGGCAAAAAAAAACCCAGACTAATCTGGGTTTTTTTTATTGATCCTTATTTCCATGAGTAAACATGGCGTCCCCAAGGGGATTCGAACCCCTGTCGCCGCCGTGAAAGGGCGATGTCCTGGGCCTCTAGACGATGGGGACTTCAACTCGTTACCACGTGATGCCTGGTGGAGCCAGCGAGGATCGAACTCGCGACCTCAACAATGCCAGTGTTGCGCTCTCCCAGCTGAGCTATGGCCCCACAATGATGTGGAAGGGGCGCATTCTATAGGGCTTGTTACAGAATGTCTACACCCTCTCGGCAATAAAATGCAGTGCGCGAACCACTCTGGCACGAGTTTTTTCTAGCCCCAGAATTTCCAGCGTAGTGTCTATAGGCGGTGACACCGCCGTGCCGGATACTGCCACGCGCAGGGGTTGGGCGACCACACCCATTTTGACACCCAAGGACTCGGCGGTTTCGGCTATGGCCAGATGTAGATTCTCCTTGTCCCAAACGGGCAAGGTTTCCAGTCGTTTAAGCAGATGTTCCAAAGGAGCCACCGCTTCCGCCGTCAAGTTTTTGCTGGCGGCTTTTTCATCGTAGGTAGCAAATTCCTGGTAGAAAAAAACACTGCTGCTGGCCATGTCGACCAAGGTTTTGTTGCGTTCGCGCTGAGCAATGACGATGGCTACCGGATCAGGCCCTGTGTCGGGATCAACACCCAGTTGCCCCAAATGCCAGCGCAGATGACGCGCCACATGGGCCGGATCGGAGTGCATCAGATAGTGGTGGTTTACCCACAGCAGTTTTTCCGGGTTAAAGGTAGACGCCGAGTGATTGATGTCACCGATGTCAAACAGGCTGACCATTTCATCCAGCGAAAAAATTTCCTGATCGCCATGCGACCAACCCAGTCGCACTAAATAATTGAGTACTGCTTCCGGCAGATAGCCTTCATTACGATATTGCATCACGCTCACGGCCCCGTGACGCTTGGACAGGCGAGCACCGTCTGCGCCCAAAATCATGGGAACATGCGCGTACAGCGGGGGTTCTGCTCCCAGTGCTTTGAGAATGTTGATCTGACGCGGCGTGTTATTAAGGTGGTCGTCGCCACGTATGACGTGGGTGACCCGCATATCCCAGTCATCCACCACTACGGTGAAGTTATAAGTAGGAGAGCCATCAGAGCGGGCGATGATGAGGTCGTCCAGTTCTTGATTACTGACCACCACTCGCCCTCTGACGCTGTCGTCAATAACCACCTCACCGTCATCCGGGTTGCGGAACCTGACCACCGGAGCGACGCCCTCTCTGGCCTCATGGCGATGCCGACAGCGTCCGTCGTAGCGGGGTTTTTCCTTGTTGGCCATTTGCTCCGTTCGCATGGCATCCAGTTCCTCCTTGGTGCAATAACAGTGATACGCCTTGCCCTCGGCCAATAAGCGTTCAATTTGTTCAGCATAGCGATCGAAGCGGTGTGTCTGGAAAAATGGGCCTTCGTCGTATTCCAGCCCCAGCCAGGTCATGCCCTCTAATATGGCGTTTACCGATTCGGCGGTAGAGCGTTCAAGATCAGTATCTTCGATACGCAGGATGAACGTTCCTCCGTGCTTTCTGGCATAAAGCCACGAAAACAGGGCCGTGCGAGCACCGCCGATATGAAGATAACCGGTGGGACTGGGGGCGAAGCGGGTGCGTATGGTCATGCGGTAAGATCCTGACTGAGAGAAAGTGGAAGATTAAATGGGTTAATCATATCAAAACCCTGCCGTCAGGCTTGAACTGTAGCCCAGGTTTCATTGGGGAGTATTCATAGGTTTTATCTATTATTTTATTCCAAACATTCTATTTTACTATGAATTAAGCCACGGTTAGGCTATGTCGCTCTACACGCTCCTATCTACAGATACCCGCATTCTGGAGGTTTACGATGAAATCGTTCCGCAATCGCTTGACTTGCATCCGTGATCTGGCCGATCGCTACGATTACTTTTTGGTCGATCAATGGGGGGTGTTACATGATGGCCAGTCGGTTTATCCGGGGGTTCTGGATTGTTTGCAGCATCTACAGCAGAGGGGTAAAAAAGTCATACTGCTGAGTAATTCGGGGAAACCGGCACTCGCCAATGGGCCGCGTCTCGAACAATTCGGCATCGACAATTCCTGTTACACCCGCCTGATTACTTCAGGTGATCTGGCGCGTAGCCTTCTGGAAACCCGCCACGCGCCATTCACACCGGAACTGGGTCGGCGTTACCTGCTGCTCAATATTGATGACTATCATTCTCTGGTTGAGGGGCTGGATCTGGAGGCGGTAGCATCGGTACGGGAAGCGGATTTCATCCTGTTAACCGGTGTGCGTGATGACCGTGATGGATTGTTCTATCAGGATATTCTCGATC
>JBPCSC010000307.1:0-2733 GCA_051007495.1 Methylococcaceae bacterium
GGCTATGTAGCAACTTTTAATAAAGGCAATCTGGCCCTACCTCCCGCTAGAGGATTTGCTATTTTAACCTGCATGGACGCTCGACTTGATCCAGCAAAATATGCCGGTCTAAGCGAAGGCGATGCCCATGTTATTCGTAACGCAGGCGGACGTGCTAGTGACGATGCCATACGTTCCTTAGTTATTTCACACAAATTACTAGGAACAAATGAATGGTTTGTAATACATCACACCAACTGCGGAATGGAATTGTTTACCAACGAAGTCATGAGCGGATTGCTTGAATGCAGCCTGGAAACGGCAACGGTAGATGAAAACGGTTGGCATGATACAGGACATGGGCCAGGTTCTAGCGAAGGAGGCTATATCAACTGGCTAACCATTAAAAATCAGGAAGATAGCGTAACCGCCGACGTGAAAAGAATTCGTAACCACGCACTGGTGCCTAAAAATATCCCTATCTACGGATTCATCTACGATGTTAAGACCGGCAAACTGATAGAAGTAGCTAATGCCATGAAGGCTGGATCGCCGCTGTAAGAGAACAGCGACACACGGTGACAAGTGAAATGACAAGGTCGGGTTAACCCCCGACGTTGTTTTTTATTGCCTAAAACCTGAAATTGAACCCGCCACTAAACCCTCACACCATAACCCATAGCGTAACGAGCGAAAAAACCTTTAGCGGTAGGTAAGCAATCCAATACCGTCATACCCACACTGCGAGCTAAACCCAAAGCAGGCGAAGAACCAGTAAACATACGAACTAGCCCATCAGTAAATTGCACCACAGAGTCCAGATCACGCTTTCGAGTTGCCGCAAAACCGGACAAGCAGTCAGCGTGTCCAGGGTCTTCACCAAAAGCCAAACAAGTGGTCAAATGCTCAGCCAACACAGCAGCATCACGTAAACCAAGATTAAAACCTTGTCCAGCCACCGGGTGTACCTGGTGAAGCGCGTTACCAATAAAAACAACCCGATCATCTACCATTTGTTCTGTCAAAATCAAACTAAGAGGAAAATATCTAGGCGAGTCAATCAAAAGCAAACGTCCCAACCAATAACCAAATGCAGTTTGCAATTGGTCAACAAAAACCGATTCATCCTCATTTAATAAAATTTCAGCTTCAGCGTGTGGAAGTGTCCAGACTACAGAACTAGAATGATCACTCAGGGGTAACATGGCCAATGGTCCAGAAGACGTGAAACGCTCAAACGCAGTCTGCAGATTAGCGCTTTCGGTAGAGACCTCAGTCACGATGGCTGTCTGACCATATTCATCTTGTCGTAGGGGGATATCCAGCAAACGCCTCACCGATGAATTACCCCCATCAGCAGCCACCAGCAAGCGAGCAGTAAGATTGAGGTCAACTCCAGCGTGTTTTAATGTGACACAGATTCCAGCAGAACCAGCCTGAAATCCCATCAGATGAGCCGGACACAAATACTGACAAGTCGACACTGACCTAAGTCTGGATAATAGAGCGACTTCCAGATAGTGAGCCAACACGACATAACCTAAAGCATCCACACCGAAGTCATTGGCATGCAGACGAGTCTTACCGAAACATCCACGTTCGGAAACATGGATATGTCGAATAGGCATGGCATGAGGGGAAACAACTGGCCAAACAGACAAACGTTCAAGAATTTGATAGGTTCCACGAGATAAGGCCAAAGCTCTATGGCCATAGTCGGATTGAAGTCGTTCCGTTTCAGAACGCGCCTCAATAATAGCAACCCGCAAAGGGGTGTGCTCCAAGGCTAAGGCAAGACTAACACCCACTAACCCTCCACCTACAATAATCACGTCGTAATCGTATGTCATAGTAATGCCCCAGCAAGAAAACCTTCGACATCCGCAACCGTTTTAGGCAGATCCTCCGTCAAAACCTCATTACCTTTGCGGGTAACCAAAACATCGTCTTCAATACGAACACCGATGCCACGCCAAACCTCATCCACAGAAAGACAATCAGGAGAAATGTATAAGCCCGGCTCAACAGTCAACACCATGCCAGGTTCAAAAGTACGCCACTGACCATCCTTTTTGTATAAACCGACATCATGAACGTCCATCCCCAACCAGTGACCTGTTCGATGCATATAAAAGGCCTTATAAGATTCATCCTTGATGGATCGAGGTAAATCACCTTTAAGTAAACCCAATTTAATCAATCCCTTGGTCAAAACACGAACAGCTGCTTCATGCGGATCAATCCAGCGATTACCAGGTTTTACCCGCTTTATTGCGGCAATCTGAGCATCTAAAACCAATTCATAAATGATTTTCTGGTACTGTGAAAATGTACCGCTAACAGGAAAGGTACGAGTAATGTCAGAAGCGTAATAATCCACTTCAGCACCAGCATCAATCAACAAAAGCTCCCCATCTTTAAGTAGGTCAGAGTTTTTAACATAGTGCAATACGCAGGCATTGGCACCACTCGCCACGATAGAAGGGTAGGCTGAAGTACGAATGCCATGTTGACCCAGTTCATAAAGAAACTCTGCCTCAATTTCAAATTCGTAACGCCCTGGCCGCGTGGCCCGCATGACCCGTTTATGAGCCGCAACAGAAAAAGTTGCTGCACGACGCATAATTTCTAATTCCTGGGTTGACTTAATTAACCGCATCTCGTGCAATATCTGTTATATATGAATCAAACGACCAGGAAATTCAATGCCCTTGCGACCTCGTTTTCTAACTACATTAAGAGAATCAATTATAC
>JBPCSC010000308.1:0-2905 GCA_051007495.1 Methylococcaceae bacterium
CACCTTGCCGGTGTTATCCACGCTGGCCACCTGTGCCCCTCGGCCATCGACAATCAGGGCACTGACCGGAAGAGTTAGGGCCGATCCCGCTTTGGGTATGTCCAGTCTCACATGCACATAGCCGCCGGGTAGTAACAAGCCTCCGCTGTTGTCCACTTCGAGTTGTATGAGGCTGGTTCCACTCGCCGCATTTACTGCGCCTGAAATCGCCGCTACCCGGGCGGTGAACCGTTCGTGCGGGCGTTCAGGTACCGATAATCTGGCCAGAGTGCCTTCCCGGATTGCAGGGACGTGAACTTGTGGAACGCCTACATAACAGCGCAGTGTGCGCGTATCTGCAATCACAAACAAAGGTTTGGAACCAGTACCTACCGTAATGAGTGCGCCTTGGTCGGTGTTACGGGCCGTCACCCTGCCGTCGAATGGGGCGACAATGCGGGTGAAGTTTTTAAGTGCCGTGTAGCGTTCCAGATTGGCTTTGGCCGATTGCAATACCGCTTGCTTCACCGCCGCCATGCCTGATTTTTCATCCGCTTCCTGGCGTGAAATCGAATCGCTGTTCAGCAAGGAGTGCCAGCGTTTGGCGGTAGACCCAGCCAGGCGGGATTCGGCTTCAGCCGTAGCGACCTCCGCCCGGGCCTGTAACAGTTGTTGGTCGAGTTCCGGGGTTTCGATCTCCGCCAGGAGTTGCCCGGCTTTCACGGCCTTGCCCATATCAGCGTTCCAGTTTTTCAGATAACCACTGACCCGTGCATAAATCGAGGCTTCGGTTACGGCTTCCAGTCGGCCGGGAAGCTCCAATACCTCCCCTTCCTTACGATGAGCCGGATGAATCACCGCCACGCTGGGCAAAGCGTGTTGTTGCGTCCATTCAGCCCGCCGGGATTGTTCTTCCTGGCGGGTCGAGAACCCATGCGCCAAGGTATAACCCAAGCCTAGAATTAACCCAACAAGCCCAAGGCGGAATCGCCCCTGTGACGTGAAAACTTCTGTACTACTGGATGAGGATGACATCAAAACTCCGATGCGCTGCAAAACCGTTAAACGTAAATACCCTGGCCGTCAGGCTTTGGCGGAATATGAATGAACCCTGGCGAATAAGACTGGAACGAACAAAAGCGTGCTGACCGTGGCCAGAATCAGACCACCAATCACGGCACGGCCCAAGGGTGCGTTCTGTT
Source organism: Methylococcaceae bacterium (assembly GCA_051007495.1). Lineage (GTDB taxonomy): Bacteria > Pseudomonadota > Gammaproteobacteria > Methylococcales > Methylococcaceae > CAIVXW01. The sequence continues at coordinate 1,182 of JBPCSC010000308.1, forward strand.
CACCGCCTTCCCCCCACCCCAGGGCGACGGGAACCATTCCGATAATCATGGCCAGTGCCGTCATCAGTACCGGTCGACACCTGACGAAACCGGCTTCACATGCGGCCATTACGGCATCACCCGTCAGGGCTAACCGCTCCCGCGCAAAACTGATGACCAGCACACTGTTGGCCGTAGCCACCCCCATACACATGATGGCCCCGGTCAGGGCCGGAACCGATAGCGTGGTTCCGGTGGCAAACAGCATCCAGACAATACCGGCCAATGCCGCCGGTAAGGCACTGATGATGATGAACGGGTCTGTCCAGGATTGAAAATTGACCACAATCAGCAGATAAATCAGCGCGATGGCCCCCACCAGGCCCAACAGCAAACTGGTGTACGTCGTTACCATGGTTTTGTATTGGCCGAGCAATACCACTGAACTGCCCTTGGGCACGGTTCCGGCCAGTTCCTGGATGAGGGCTTGAATGTCGCCAGCGACACCGCCCAGATCTCGTCCTGCCGTGGAGGCAAAAATCTGCACCATGTTTTGTATGTCGTATTGCGAGACCAGCGTACTGCCGCTGCTGCGGTTGATGTGGGCAATGCCTCCCAGCACCACGGGCTTGTCCGTATCCTCCGAACTGATGGGCAGGCTTGTGAGCGATTCCAGAGAATCCAGACGATACTGAGGTGTTTGCATGACTACGGGATAAGGCACATTGTTTTGCGGATTCAACCAGAATGCTGGTGCTACCTGACTGGAACCGGCCAGTTGTACCACCATGCTATTGGCCACATCGCGTTCGGTGAGGCCCGCCTGACGGGCCTGAGTCCTGTCCACTGCGACGTTGAACAAAGGCGCATTTTGGGCTTGCTGGATACGGGCATCGGTAACACCTTGAATCTGACGGATACGATTCAGCAGGCGATGGGCGTATGCAAAATTTCCGGCCATATCATGGCCACGAATCTGCACGTCAATCGGGGCAGGAGCACCGAAGTTGAGAATCTGGCCCACCATATCCGCCGGCATGAACGAAAACACCGTACCAGGAAAGCGGCGCGGCAAAATTTCCCGTAGCGCACGGATGTGATCCTGGGTTGGGGCGTGCTGTGCCTGTAAGGAAATTTGAATCACGCCGTCCCCGGAACCAATCACACCATTGTTGGAAAACGACATATTGATGGACGAAACCGGCAAGCCGATGTTGTCGACTATGACGCTGAGTTCACCGGGAGGGATTATGTCTCTTATGGCCGTCTGGATGGCGGCGAAACGGTGGGCGGTTTCCTCTACTCTCAAACCGGTCTGAACCCGGACGTGCATTCTGATCTGGCCGGCATCCACTTCAGGAAAAAAGTTCTGTCCCAGCCAGGGGACTAACAGGAATGAAGCCAGCACAAACCCCATAAACACCGTGATGAACAGCCTTTGCCGGGTCAATGCGTACCGCAGCAGTGCCTGATAATCCGCCCGGAATGCCTCGAATCCCGCCTCAAAGTGCCGCTGGAATTGTATTAACGGGTTTCGGCTGGGCGGCAATGCCTGATCATTGCCATGCAGATCGGTATGCGGGGTGTGGGGTTTCAGCACGTATTTGGCCAGCGTCGGTACCAGCGTTCTGGAGAGTATGAATGACCACACCATTGCCAGCATAACGGCCTCCGCCAGAGGGACGAACAGAAACCGGGCCAGACCGTCCAGAAAAAACATCGGGATGAACACGATACAGATACAC
>JBPCSC010000309.1:0-8018 GCA_051007495.1 Methylococcaceae bacterium
AGTCAAAGCATTGTGCATACGTTTTTTTAATGATTCAGATTTCTCAAGGTTATCAGCAATCTTAATTAAAAGAGTGTCCAGAATACCTGCCTGTTCACCCACTCTAGTCAGATTACAGTATAAAGCATTAAATTGATGTGGATAACGGGCAAGACTGTCTGCAAGAGAATTACCTTTTTCGACCTGCATTTTTATACCTAACAGAAGATTTTTCATGGAAGGATGTTCATGTCCACAGCCAATTACTTCAAGAGCCTGTAGCAAAGGCACACCGGCACTAAGCAAAGTGGCTAACTGGCGAGAAAAATCAGCAATATCATGAGAACGAATTCGATCTTCTCCTTTTAGTCGTCTCAATAAAGATAAACGCCTGAGTGTTCTAGGTCGTATCCCCAATTGACGTAATTCGGTGCGTGCTAGTATCTCGGATTGAGCAACGATCTCACCCTGATGAAAGCGACCAGAATGATCAAATCCTTCCCAATTAAAGGTCAACAATCTACGCATGAACATGATGAGTTAACACTCTCTCCAGGTTTTTTAAACATTATCCACATGTTGGAAAAAGCATCTAATAAATTAAGAAACAACTTTTTCTATTACTATTAGTAAGGACGTTAAGCTGTGGATAACCTTGAATTCAAAGCTACAAAGCCAACTTATGCGTTGATAAGTCTGTGGATAAAAAAATGATAGTCCAGCCATTTGTGTGAACTAAAAATCCCCAAGTGTCTAAAAAGCCGTTGTTCACAGGATGTCTGACAAAATTAAGTCTAGCATAGAGTGTAAATCAATGCGAACACATACAGCGATTTGAATGACATCACAGGAAGCCTGCCTGTCGAGCCTGGGTAACACGTAGATGACCAGAGAGATCAGGAAAATGTTGAATATCACAATATCCGAACTTGGCAAGCACTTGAGCCACAGCTACGGCTTGGTTGTAACCGTGTTCAAGCAATAAAAATCCACTCGGGCGCAAGTATGGCAAAGCACCATGTGCAATGCTAAGAATGTCATCTAACCCATCAGGTCCCGCCACCAACGCTTCGCTAGGTTCGTAACGAATACCATCACCAAATAAGTGAGAATCACCCGCAGCTAAATAAGGAGGATTGCTAACAATGAGGTCAAAGGTTTTTTTAGGAAAAACAGAGTCAAACCAATGGCTCTGCTGAAACGTTACGTTGGTTGTTCCGTGTTGGTGAGAATTGAGACGGGCTATTTCCAATGCGGCTTGGGAGCGATCTATAGCCAGGATTTGCGAAGCTGGTCTTTCTGCCGCGAGGGTAATCGCGATGATGCCGCTACCAGTACCAAGATCCAGAATAGAGGCGTTCATTTCCGATTTGATGAGATTTAAAGCCTGTTCTATTAAGGTTTCTGTTTCAGGGCGGGGAATCAAAACACCCTGTCCAACAGTGAATGACCTGGACCAGAATTCTTTACAGCCCGTGATATAGGCGAGCGGCATACCAGAAGCCCGCTGGCTGACCAGTGTCTGGTAATAAGATAGTTGATGGTGGGCCAAACACTGTTCTGGCCACGTCTTAAGCCATGTTCGATTTTTCCCCAGGCAAAATCCAAGCAAAAGCTCTGCGTCAAGTCTTGGCGTATCGCAAACGGTCAAAAGGCTAACCGCTTCTTCAATAGCCTGTGATACAGAAATTATCAATTTGAAAGGACGGTTAATCTTGGGACATTTGCGCAAGCAATTCAGCTTGATGCTCACTGATGAGGGGGCTGATTACGGGTTCTAGTTCACCCATCATAATAGCTTCTAACTTATAGAGCGTGAGATTAATGCGGTGATCAGTCAAACGTCCTTGTGGAAAATTGTAAGTACGTATACGTTCAGAGCGATCACCACTGCCTACCTGAAGCTTGCGAGAAGCTGCAATTTCTGCACTTTGTTTTTCTTGTTGGGCAGAAAGGATACGCGATTGAAGCAACGACATGGCTCGTGCGCGATTTTTATGTTGAGAGCGTTCATCCTGGCATTCCACTACAAAACCAGTCGGTATATGAGTAATGCGAATGGCTGATTCAGTCCGATTAACATGTTGACCACCTGCACCCGAAGCGCGGTAGGTGTCGACTCTGAGATCGGACGGATTGATTTCAAATTCGACATCGTCAACCTCAGGAAGTATTGCAACAGTGCAGGCTGAAGTGTGGATTCTCCCTTGTGCTTCGGTTTCTGGCACCCGTTGCACCCGGTGTGTGCCAGCTTCGAATTTCAAACGGGAATAGACATCTTGTCCGATAATTCTGACAATGACTTCTTTATACCCGCCATGCTCACCATCGCTTTCGCTGACGACTTCGCTTTTCCAGCCTTGTTGTTCGGCGTAACGGTTGTACATACGAAACAAATCACCAGCAAACAAGGCCGCTTCAGCACCTCCAGTGCCGGCACGGATTTCCAGAAAGATGTTGCGTTCATCGTTGGGGTCACGAGGAAGAAGCAATATCTGTAAGGCTTGCTCTTGTTCTTCAATCCGTTGTCGGGAGTCATGAACCTCATCGTATGCCATGCTCCTCACTTCCGGGTCTGCATCCTGCAGTAGGGATTCTGCATACTCAAGACCACTCAAAGTGTCGAGATAGCTTCTAAAGCAGGTAACCAAAGGGTTAAGTTGTGCGTACTCACGACTCAGCGCACGAAATCGATCTTGGTTATTTTGGACTTCGGGTTCGGCCAACAGTCCGGTGATTTCTTCAAATCGGTTGGATAGATGTTCGAGTTTCTGGCGGATAGAGGGTTTCACTGAATGGAGGAATCCTGGAGTTGGAAAAGTTCACGGGCAGCGGCGATCAGATCATGGCGTTCGGTCATCCCGGCCTGTCTGATTTGAATGCTAGGTGTGTGTATCAGTTTATTGGTCAATAAATGAGCCAGCAATTCAAGTGATTGCTCAGGGGATTTACCTTGTCTAAACTGCTGTAAAGCCTTTTGCAAGGCATCGTCTCGCAGTGATTCAGCTTGGAGGCGATACTCTCTAATCGTATCAGTGGCCCCTTGTATTTTAAGCCATGAAAGAAAATGCTCCACTTGGATGTCGATAATTTCTTCAGCCTGTTTGGCCGCTTCCTGTCGGCTTTTCAGATTTTCTTGTACGGTATTGCGTAGATCATCAACTGTGTACAAATACACATCACGTAATTGGCCGACTTCAGGTTCAATATCTCGTGGTACAGCCAGGTCAACCATTAGTATGGGTTTGTGGCGGCGAATGCGTATGGCACTCTCTACACTGCCTTTGCCTAGGATGGGCAATGGACTGGCCGTTGACGAAACGATGATGTCGGCACGGGCAAGATGTTGAGGCAATTCGGCCAAAGATATGGCAAAACCGTTGAACTGAGCGGCTAAGGCATGTGCTTTGTCATAGGTACGATTGGCAATGATGAGTTCGCCTACGTGGTGTTCCGACAAATGGCGGGCCGTTAGTTCTATTGTTTCGCCTGCTCCGATCAGAATGGCGGTTTGTTTGTTAAGATCATCAAAGATGCTTTGTGCCAGGCGCACCGCCGCGAAGGCTACCGAAACCGGGCTTGAACCTATGGCCGTATCGGTACGCACTTTTTTGGCGGCCGTGAAGGTCGATTGAAACAACCTTCCTAAGGTTTTTCCCAATGTGCCAGCGGCAGCGGCGGTTTGATAGGCGGTTTTCATCTGACCCAAAATTTGAGGTTCGCCTAAAATCATGGAGTCCAAGCCGGAAGCGACACGAAACATATGGCGGATGGTAGCCGTATCAGTGAGTGTGTAAAGATACGGTTTGAACTCTTCCGGCTTTAAATGCCCGGTTTCAGCCATCCAGGCAACCAGATCGTCCGTATCTTCACTGACGATGCCACAGTAGAGCTCGGTGCGGTTGCAGGTAGATAGAATAGCGGCTTCATCAATCGCAGGCAGTTGCGTGAGGGTTTGCAGCGCGACTGCCAAGCGTTCAGTTGGAAAAGCCAGACGTTCCCTGATCGAAACAGGTGCAGTATTGTGGTTTAATCCTAGGGCTATGATTCCCATATGAGCGAGTACGCAATGTCAGATGTGTTACGAAAGAAGGCTAAGCACATTGATTTTAAGGAAAAAAACCCGTCTGACCAAGATTTATCGTAGCAGTGGTGAGCGTTTGTCCTGTAATAAAGGGAGAGGGTACAATCCACTCCAGATTTTTTTACCTAAATTTTGAGAGAATTCATCCAAGATGAAGCAACTGGTTTGTTTGGTGTCTGTTGTGGCTTTGTGGTTAGCAGGATGCTCGATGTCGGGTGTGAAGAGTACCGATGGAACCGTAGCGGTGGAGGATGTGCACAACATAAGCACGCTAAAACCCACGGCCCAGAAGGAGCCACAAGTCGTTTACCTGTTGTTGGCAGCAGAATTGGCCGGCCAGAGGGGGCAATATGAGGAGGCACTTAAAAATTATATGGAAGTCACCCGATTGGCTCCCGATGCCCATGTTGCGGAGCGGGCTACGCAGGTGGCCATTTTCCTCAAAGACAATGAACAAGCACTAGAAGCCGCCAGAACATGGGGACAGGTTGATCCTGCTAATCCAAGTCCCCACCGCATACAAGCCATGTTATTGCTCAAGAGAGGGCAAACCAGTGAAGCAATGGATCAATTCAAAACCATGTTGAATCAGCAAGATGCCGAGTTGGAGCATACACTGATTGAACTGGTCAAGTGGCTTAACACGGAGGTGGACAGACAAGATGGGCTTGATCTTATGAATCAACTGGTGAGCCAATACCCAAAAATAGCGGAACTCCATTTTGCGTACGCCTTGCTGGCCAGCGAACGGGGTGAGCATCGGCTGGCTTTAAACGAAACAGAAAAAGCACTGGCTATGCATCCGGATATGAACCGTGCACGTCTCTTAAGGGCGCAAGTCATGGCACAAATGGGTGATTCGGCAGCAGCACGAGCAGCAGTCAAACAAGCATTGGGTAAAGACCCTCAAAACGCAAGTTTGCGGATCATTTACGCACAATTCCTGGTCAAGGCGGGTGAACGCAGGGCAGCGCACCGAGAACTCGATAAGGTGTTGAAGCATGACCCAGACAATCATGATGCGCGATTCGGAATAGCAACACTCCTTATGGAAGAAGGTCAACTGAGGCAGGCTGCGGGAGAATTTCGGTCATTGACCGGAGTGGAAAAATGGCAGTATCAGGCTAACTTCTATCTAGGATTGATTGAAGCCCGTCAGGGGCATCTGGAAGTAGCCCTGACTTATTTCGACCGCGTGGATAACAGCCCTATGGAATTTGATGCAAAGGTCAACGCAACGACGGCACTTATTAACCTGGGGCGCATGGCAGAGGCTAGACAGCGCCTGGCCAGCACCCGTAGCAAATTTCCAAATGAAGCACTTCGTTTGTACTTGCTGGAATCTGAATTACTGGTACGTAACAAGGAGTATAGTGAAGCGTTCGACTTGCTGACGGGGGCTTTGACTGAAATGCCGGGGCAAGTTGAACTGCTCTACTCACGGGCACTGGTAGCCGAGCAACTGGAAAGGATTGACGTGATGGAAACAGATTTGCGCGTCGTACTGGAAAAAAACCCAGATGATGCAAATGCCCTAAACGCACTAGGGTATACATTAACCGATCGTGATGAACGATTAGATGAAGCTAGGCCCCTGTTGGAGAGGGCCATGCTCCTCAGGCCCCACGATCCAGCCATTTTGGATAGTTACGGTTGGCTGTTGTACCGGCAGGGTGATTTACACGGTGCCTTGGACTATCTCAAACAAGCGTACGGTTTGGTCAAAGATCCTGAAATTGGCGGTCATCTGGGCGAACTGCTTTGGCAGTTGGGACAACGCAACCAAGCCCGCCAAATCTGGAGAGAAATGATAAGAAAAGACCCTGGCCATGTTCGCCTTAACCGCTTGCGCGAAAAATATCCGGAAGGGTTCCGTTAATCAAAATTGCGTATTTGACCCTCATGTTCACGTCCCGACTGCTTATAAATAGTGTGATTTGCATTGGGTTGGTGGGATGCTCGTCATTGGTTCCCCAGAAGACAGATGTGTCTCAAGAGTCTGCCCCATCTTTGTCTATTCAGGAATGGCACATGGAGGGAAGAATCGGGGTTCAAGCCCGAGAAGATGCTTGGCATGCGCATATAATTTGGAACCACGAACCGCAACAGGATCGTGTGCAAATCGTGGGGCCATTGAATCAGCGCATGGTTTCCATAGTGATAAGAGAGGGCCTCATCTATATAAATGAAGGGAAAGGAAGAGAAATGCTATCCCGCGAACCAGAAAAGGCATTGCGCGAACGCTTAGGATTTTGGGTGCCGCTTCACAGTATGAAATATTGGATGACGGGTTTGCCCGATCCAGCGCGTGAGCATACGCGAGTGACTCGAGTGGATGGGAATACCGATTTTCAGCAGCTTGGATGGCGGGTCGAAAGCAGCGAATACCGATCTGAAAACGGCTATCAATGTCCAGGGAAGATAAGAATCCAGGGGCAGGGTCTGAAATTAAAGCTGGTCATTGATCAGTGGCAGCCAAAGAGAACAATTGGAGTAAATCCGTGAGCGAAGAATTCTTGCGCTTACCTGCGCCAGCCAAGCTGAATCTAATGTTGCGGGTGGTTGGCCGTAGGCCCGATGGCTACCATCTATTACAAACAGTATTCCAGTTTGTAACCATGTGTGATGTCATAACATTGAAGATGAGAAAAGATGACCAAATACGCCTGCTAAACCCCTTGCCGGATGTTCCAGAGTGCAGCGATTTGACGGTGAAAGCTGCTCACGCCTTGCGGGAAGCAACTGGAATTCTAGCGGGAGTCGATATTCATATAGAAAAAAACATACCAATGGGAGGGGGGTTAGGCGGTGGAAGCTCTGATGCAGCCACTGTGTTATTAGGACTTAACCGAATTTGGCAGACTGGGCTATCACCTGGGCAGTTGGCTCGGATTGGTTTGCGCTTGGGGGCCGATGTGCCGGTATTCATTGAGGGCCATAGTGCTTGGGCCGAAGGAGTGGGCGAGCAATTGACTCGTTTACCGCTCCCTGAACCTTGGTACGTCATTGTTTGCCCGCAGTGCAACGTATCGACAGCACAGATTTTCAATTCGCCAGAATTGACACGAGACAACAAAAACATCACAATAGCCGACTTTCTCGCAGGATCAGAGGAAAATCATTGTCTCCCCGTGGTAACAAATGCATACCCAGAGATCAAAACAGCAATGGAAGAACTGCGGATTTATTCAACACCAAAGTTGACGGGAACAGGTGCCTGCGTTTTTGCTGGTTTTAAAGATAAGAGCACTGCTTTGCAGTGCAGGGATAGCATGGCCATTCGATGGTCAGTTCATGTAACACAAGGATGTAACGTTTCCCCTCTTCATGTGGCCTTGGAAAATACGGGTCAGTGAGGTAATCGATCTTATATTGGGGTGTAGCCAAGTGGTAAGGCAGCGGGTTTTGATCCCGCCATTCCCAGGTTCGAATCCTGGCACCCCAGCCATTTACTCTTCCTCTCGTCTCAGTAACTGGAGTCTCGGATGTCCGACACCTCTTTTATGGTGTTTTCGGGTAACGCAAATTTGCCATTGGCAGAGGGCATCGCCCGTAAACTCAACATAAGGTTAGGTCTTGCTACCATAGGCCGTTTCATAGACGGTGAAATTGCAGTTGAGATAGAAGAAAACGTACGTGGGCGAGAAATTTTCATAATCCAGCCCACTTGTACGCCCATCAATGAAAACTTGATGGAACTGCTAATCATGATAGATGCGTTCAGGCGATCATCTGCATCAGTAATAACAGCAGTGATTCCATATTATGGATATGCCCGGCAAGATCGCCGTATCCGCTCTGCTCGAGTGCCCATCACGGCTAAATTAGTGGCGCGAATGATTACTTCAGCCGGGGCTGATCGCGTACTAACTGTCGACTTGCATGCGGATCAAATACAAGGATTTTTTGATGTGCCTGTGGATAACGTCTACGCCTCACCCATATTGTTAGGGGA
>JBPCSC010000310.1:0-1495 GCA_051007495.1 Methylococcaceae bacterium
GCACTCACCACCATGCTGGTACAGGGATTTGGAACCCGGCGAGGAATCCGGGGCGCGTATCTGCATAGGGATGGGATTTATCAGCGTCTCATGGCTAGAAAAGGAGCCAGGCTGACCGCCATCACCTGTGGCGGAGCCATTCCCGACAACGCTGAATACCGGGTCATACTGGAGCCCTCCGGTGAAGTGCTCGGTATGGTCGATGAAGATTTTGCGATCGACAGCATGGTGGGCGACATCTTCCAGTTGGGTAATGCCAGTTGGCGAATACTTAGGGTTGAGTCCGGTACTATGCGGGTTGAAGATGCCCGACACCTGCCGCCCAGCATTCCCTTCTGGTTTGGTGAGCGGCCAGGGCGCACCGATGCCCTGTCGTTGGCGGTTTCGCGTTTAAGGGCTGAGTTGGAAATACACATGGGGGACAACCACTCCGCCGGTCTGGAAGCGGCCCGCCGCCAGATGCAACTCATACCGGGGGTCACCGCTCTGGCCAGCCAGCAAGCGGTGGATTATCTGGCGGCAGCCCGGCTGGTTTTGGGGGTGTTGCCTACGCATGAAACGATTGTGTTCGAGCGGTTTTTTGATGAATCCGGCGGAATGCAGTTCATAGTTCACGCGCCTTACGGCAATCGGGTTAACCGGGCTTGGGGATTGGCCTTGCGCAAGCGGTTTTGTCGCAGCTTCAATTTTGAGTTGCAGGCCGCCGCCAACGAGGAAGCCATACTGCTGTCGCTAGGTACTTCCCAGAGTTTTCCGCTGGAAGAGCCGTCCCGATTCCTGAATCCTCGCACCCTGCGTGATCTTCTTATACAGGCCGTGTTGGCGGCCCCTATGTTCACGGTACGCTGGCGATGGAATGCCGTGTGCGCTTTGGCCGTCAAGCGATTCCAGGGCGGACGCAAAACCCCACCTTATCTAGTCAGAATGCAGGCTGAAGATTTGGTTACGGCGGTATTCCCGGATCAACTGGCCTGCCTCGAAAATATAGCCGGTGACCGGGAAATCCCCGATCATCCACTGGTGGAGCAAACCCTGCACGATTGCCTGACTGAAGCCATGGACATCACCGGCCTGATTGAACTCATCACCGGAATAGAGTGCGGTACAGTGCGGGTGGTCTGCCGTGATCTGACCGAACCCTCACCGTTAGCGGCTGGAATTGTCAACGCCAGAGCCTTCAGTTTTCTCGACGATGCACCATTGGAAGAACGGCGCACCCGGGCCGTTGTGAGTCGCCGCTGGCTGGATTCCGCCACCGCCGACGACCTGGGTCAACTTGATCCGGCCGCCATAGATATGGTCAGGCAGGAACTGAACCCAATCATTACGGATGCCGATGGACTGCATGAAACCCTGATTCAATGCGGGTTTTTATGTGCCGATGAACAGGCCCCGGAGTGGGCGAATCACTATCAGGCACTGAAACATCAGCGCAGAGCCATCACCTTGCTTTGGGAGGGGCGATACGGGCTGTGGCTGGCGGCTGAATATCTGC
>JBPCSC010000311.1:0-5405 GCA_051007495.1 Methylococcaceae bacterium
ACCAAACGCACCGGTGCGCTCAAACCGACTGTCGTTTGGGCAAAGGTGTTGCCTGCCAGTGCCTTGAGATCATTGGCTTTGGCCAAAGTCTGGATCTGAGCCATGGCCGTCAGCTGGTCATAGGTGGAACTGGCATCGCTCATATTGCCTTTGGCAATCTGCTCAAGCTGGTCGTTGCTGATCGTAATGGCATTGATCGCGGTATCAAGTGCCTTGGCACCAGGGGCCACGGTTAATGCGTCCATCGCAGAAAGCAAGACGGCCTTGACCACGGTTTTATCGGTGAGGTCTACGTTCAATCCGGCACGCGCTGAAATGTAATCAGCCAATGCCGTAATCACGACCTGCCCGGCTGAGGTGTTGGTCACAGTCGAACCGCTCGCCGCTCCTGAGGCCAGAACCGTACCCCCCAGTATCATCAAGTCAGCCACCTGAGTGAGTACCGCGTTCGTGTTCACACCGATGGCGATGCTGTCTCTCTGGGCCATGGATCGGCTGGCTTCGACCAGCGGATCATAATGAGCCAGATCAATAGTGCCGGTAAGACCTAAAGCCGTCTTGAGGACCGCCTCCGGTGACGCAAGCCCGGTCTGATTCAAGGCCACCAGCAATGTCGTCAAGGGGCTGATAACCGTCGCCCCCTCCGGTGCTGCAAGACTCCCGACAAAAGGCAGATTGGCCGCCAGATCGGTACCACCACTCAGGCGGAGCGTTCCACTGGCCGCGATGAGTTCATACTGGCCCAGATCATTACTCAGCACACTGACTTCAGCCGGATCCCGTTGCTGATTGTCGTTGGTGTCGGCATAGACGGTGGCTCCAGCGATATACCCATCCAGAACAACACCCCGATTCACGTTGATCTCAGGGGTGTTCCAGACCAAGGGTGCAAAATCGGCAGCAGCCTTATTGCCCGCGACATCACTGACTTCACCGCTCAGGTGACCACTCAAGTTTATCCCCTTGAGGTTGGCATCCTGGTCGGTCAGGGTGTACGCGTACCGCAGCGTATCAGTACCCGACCCACTCACCAGGCCGGCGGTGTGAGCCATCGTCTGAAAGTTGGTAGCATCGGTTCGGCTGTCCAGGCTGAAGTCGATACCGGCCCCCTCCCCTGCCGTCACTGAGCGGTTGAACTGAACCTCGAATTCCAGGGTATCTCCGGCCACATACTGCGTATGTTGCGCTCCGCTGCCGGTGTCCAAAGGAGTAACCCTGAGTATCGTCAATGGGGAATCATCATCCTGAATAACACCTTGTGCCGCCGGAGCAGGAATCTGCACATCCACTCCGTCAGCGACTTGAGTCCCCGTGATACGTACCGTGAAGTGCTCCAGATTTTCCACCAACTGATCAGCCGAAACGGGGATGGTCAGTGTCTTGCCGGTTTCGCCAGCGGCGTAGTGTAGTTGTCCTTTAGGCAGAACCCCTTTGGCGAAGTCCTCGGCAGTCGCTTCGCCATTGCCTTCCTCCACCGCCCAACTGACGGTGGCGGCGCTGAGGTCACCCCCCCGTTGCACGGTGAACGTGAACGGGGTGCTGGCTCCATCACTGCCTTCCAGACGATCAGCCGCCAGTTCGGTCAGGCTCAGATACGTCACAGGCGTTACCGTAATGTCCACGGTACGTTGCGCCCGAGTCGCTCCCGATACCACGTCATAAGCCAGATGACCGGCCTCGCCGCTAAAACCGGCAGGCGGCGTGTATTCAAGGGTGGTCAACCGGGCCACATCCAGGCCATCACCCACCTGTACCGGCGTTCCGTCGTTGAGGGCAAGCGTCCCCGTCTCAGGCAGTGCTGTCACGGTGATGCCCAGCACAGCCGTGCCGGTATTCAGCGGTTCGCCGAGATTGAGTTGCACCTGATTCTGAAGAGGCGATTTGAATTCGGAGTACTGATCAACGCGTACCGCTTGCTGACTCGCCACCACCGTAGATTCCGGTTGGTCAACGATCAGATTTAACGTAGCACTGGAATTGGGCGTGTAATCAAAATGGTCATCGGTGTCGATGCCCAGAGAAACCTGGGTGCCACCCGGAGTAGCCGAGAACCCTAAGCTGGACAGAGTGTGATTCACATCATTGACCAGTCCATCAAGCTGAACAACCCCATTCGCCAGGAACGTCACACGCGTGTATGCGTCCGGTGTCAGCGTAATTTGCCCGCCTTCAGGTGTGAGCGTCACGGTTAACGGTACACCGCGACGGTCATTCTCGGGATCGGTGAGGCGAATACCGGCCAGTGAGGAGACCAAACCCGCCGTGATGTGAACCTGTTCGGGGATCTCGATGACCGTGGGATACAACAGGTCAATCGTCATTTTGGCACCAGGATCAGGCGTGGTGGGGTCTCCATCGCTGAGATTAACCAGCAGTTTTCCAGCCAGACCACCCACATCGCCCGTAAAGACCAGATGTTCTAACGTGGCGTTGATTTCATCGCTGCTGCCAGTGACCACCAGTGTGTCGCCATTGCGATTGACTGTGGCTGCCCCGGATGCCGAGACGGCAACACGTCCCACTTCCGGTGTCAGGGTTACGGTCAGTGTTGCCTTGCTGTTCAAGGTATCGCTAACGGTAACACCACTGATATTCACAGGATGTCCTGCCAAACTGGGCACCAGCCCGGGCAAATGAACCTGCAAACCGGAAGGATCGTCGTTTCGGATTAACGAACTGGCGGCAGGATGCTCCATAACCACCGGGATAGAGGCATTCTCCAGCGTCACGGTGAAGGTTTCATCCGCTTCAAGCGTAGCATCCCCGCTCACCGACACGGTGAACGGCGCAATGATGCTACCGGCTGCAAAGCTCAAAGTGCCGTGTGGCAACTGTCCGCCGAAGTCATCCACATCAATGCCGGCATCCCCCCCTATGGTGTAATCGACGGTCAGAGGCTGGCGTGGATTGCCGCTGCGAATGGCAGTAAAAATGTATTGGGTGGTTCCTGACACACCTTCCGATTGATCCGGTGTTTGTGCGAACACGGAGAGGCGTACCGGAGCCACGGTATCAACGCCATCGCCCACCATGTTGACCAGTCGATCGTAGGCATCCAGGGCCGTATCAGCCGTCGCATTCTGTACGGCCAATTCATTGCGGGCCACAATCGCATCCACTGTAGAACCCAGCGTTTCGACCTGAGTGATCCCCAGTGATTGGGCCGCTGCATCCAGCACCGAGCGTATTACCCCGGCATCAGTCAGATCAATTGCGAGGGCCGCGTGGTCTTTTATGTACTGGGCCAGTGCTGTCAGCACGGCGGTTCCGGCCTCTCCGCTTTGAAGTTCTGCGGTCGAAGCAGCCACCAGCGTACCCACACTGCCCAGAACCAGATTCGCAAGCTGCATCTGGCTGGATTGGGTTGCAAGACCGGTGTAAATGTCATCCAGAGGAGCCAGCCCCCGCGTCGTTTCGGCCACGGGATCGTAGTTCAGAAGATCAATGCCGCTGGCAAGACCCAAAGCGGTTTTGAGCAAGGACTGTTCAGCCGAATAGGCCGCATCCGGCGTTCCTGTATCGCCTAACGCGACCAGCACACTACTCAGCCAGTTGATGACCGTAGCCCCCTCCGGCGCGGAAAGCCATTCAGTGAAAGGCAATCCCGTACTGATGTCGGTGCCTCCACTCAAGTGGAGTGCGCCAACGCTAGCCGTCAATGAATAATGACCAAACGGATCGGTCGTGGTAGCCGGTTCTCCGGCATCTTGCAGGCCATTCGCGTTGGTGTCGGCGTATACGGTAGCACCGGCGATATAACCAAACTCGGCTACCCCGTTGAGTACGTTGATGACCGGGACAGTCCAGAGGGGCGCACTAAAGCTGACATCAGCCAGATTACCGGCCTTGTCCACCACAGAACCTCCCTGCAAGCTACCCAGTAAATGAACGCCGGCATTATTGGCATCTTGTGGGTCAATGGAGTAAGCAAAAATCAATGTGTCAGTACCTGAACCACTCACCAGCCTGGCGGTGCGGGTCACCGAGGTAAAGCTGTTGCCATCGGTACGGTTATCCAGTGTGAACGGCAAGCCTGTATCGCCGCCAACCGTCACTGAACGATTGAACTTCACCTCAAATTGCAGAGCATCCCCTGCTCCATAAACGGATTGATCGCTGCCTTTGCCGGTATCAAGCGGGGTCACGCTGACGATCTGCAAGGGAGAATCATCGTCTTCGATTTTGCCTTGTGCCACCGGAATCAAGGTTTGCACCCGCAATCCATTGGCTGCTGTGGCGGAGTCGATCTGCACGTCACCCAAACGTACCGCAAAGGTTTCTATGGATTCCTTCAAGGAATCACCCAACACCGATACCGTAAGCGTCTGGCTGTTCTCGCCCTCTGCAAAGTGGATAAGACCACTCGGCAATTTACTTCCTGCGAAGTCAGTGCGGTCTACATCACCTGAGCTATCCACAGACCAACCGACGGTGGCCGCACTCAGGTCTCCTCCCCGCTGCACGGTGAAGGTGAATGGGGTGCTGGCTCCGTCATTGCCTTCCAGTTGGGTCGCGTCCTGAGGCACGATACTCACATACATGATGGGCCTGACCTGAATATCTACCGTGCGATCCGCCTTGGCCGTAACGGCATCCACCCGGTACGTAAACTGCCCGGCACTACCACTGAATCCCACCACCGGTTCGTAACTCAAGCTCGTCAGACTGGCTACATCCAGGCGATCACCCAGCTTTACCGGCGTTCCATTGTTGAGGGTAAGCGTCCCCGTCTCAGGCAGTGCCGTCACCGTGATGCTCAGCGGAGCCGTACCGGTATCCAGCGGTTCGGTCAGATTAAGCAGGCCCTGATTCAGCACATGGGTATCAAATTCAGAATACTGATCGACCCCTACCGTGCTTTGAGAACTCTGTATTGCAACAGTCGTATCAATGGTGACCGACCCTACGGTTTGGGCATTGCCCGCCGCATCGGCCGCTTGAATGATATAGACACCATCGCCCGTCCCCACGCCGTTTCCGGTAGGCTGACCGTCAAGCAAGGTACCAAAAGGATCGGGCGCACCACCCGGTATGGCATCCAGCAAAGTCACGGTGTACACACCCGCAGGAGATTCCGTCACACGGTAACTGCCTTCGGGCAAGGCTTTGCCGTCAGGGCCATCAATACCGATTTCGAGTCCCGGTTCTCCTGTAAATTGAACGACCGGATTGCCAAAACTGGTTGTGTTGTCTTTCTCTCCCGTATCGGTAGCCTCAGAAAGACTTACGCTCCCAAAATCGGTATCCAGCAGATTGTTTACCGTTACAGTAACGGACTGCTCGCTGCTCAGGTCTTTACTGCTGGCCACTACGATAAAGCTGTATCTTGCTTTGGTTTCAGAGTCGGCACTGGTTTTGAGGGTTTCTGCGCCGGTAGTCGTGTCTATGTTCAGCAAACCCGCATC